>WQZC01000024.1 GCA_009780925.1 Actinomycetes bacterium
AGGTCTTGATCACGCTCTTGGCGTTGCGGTCGTTGAGGTCGTCGACCTTCTTGAGCAGGTGGTCGTCAACGAACGGCCCCTTCTTCAGGCTCCTAGGCATTCCTGATTACCTCTTCTTCCCGGTCCGACGACGACGGACGATCAGCTTGTCGCTGTCCTTGTGCCGACGGGTGCGACCCTCCGGCCGGCCGGCCGGGTTCACTGGGTGCCGGCCGCCGGAGGTCTTGCCCTCACCGCCGCCGTGCGGGTGGTCGACCGGGTTCATCGCCACACCGCGCACTGACGGGCGCTTGCCCTTCCAGCGCATTCGGCCGGCCTTGCCCCAGTTGATGTTGCTCTGCTCGGCGTTGCCGACCTCGCCGACGGTGGCCCGGCAGCGCACGTCGACGTTGCGGATCTCCCCGGAGGGCATCCGCAACTGCGCGAACGGCCCGTCCTTGGCGACCAGCTGCACCGCCGCGCCCGCCGAGCGGGCGATCTTGGCGCCGCCGCCAGGACGCAGCTCGATGGCGTGCACCACGGTGCCGACCGGGATGTTGCGCAGCGGCAGGGCGTTGCCTGGCTTGATGTCCGCGCGCGGCCCGTTCTCCACCGTGTCGCCCTGCTTGAGCAGCCGGGGGGCGAGGATGTAGCGCTTCTCCCCGTCGGCGTAGTGCAGCAGCGCGATGCGCGCGGTGCGGTTCGGGTCGTACTCGATATGCGCGACCTTCGCCGGCACGCCGTCCTTGTCCGCCCGTCGGAAGTCGACGAGCCGGTAGGCGCGCTTGTGCCCGCCGCCCTGATGCCGAGTGGTGATCTTCCCAGCGTTGTTGCGTCCGCCCTTGCCATGCAGCGGGCGCACCAGCGACTTCTCCGGCGTGGTTCGGGTCAGCTCGGCGAAGTCCGCCACCGAGGACCCGCGCCGCCCGGGCGTGGTCGGCTTGTACTTACGAATAGCCATATCCGTTAACCAATCTGGCCGAAGACGTCGATCCGGTCACCCGGGCGCACGGTGACCACGGCGCGCTTGACCGCCTTGCGGCGGCCATAGCCGAACCGGGTTCGCTTGCGTTTGCCCGCCCGGTTGAGGGTGTTCACGTCGGTCACCTTGACGTTGAACACCTGCTCGACAGCAATCTTGATCTGCGTCTTGTTGGCGCGCGGGTGGACGCTGAAGGTGTACTTGTTCTGATCGAGCAGGCCGTAGCTCTTCTCGGAGATGACCGGTGCCAGCAGCACATCGCGTGGGTCGTCGAACATGCTCAGTCCTCCTCGACCGCGTCGGCGTCCGCCGCAGCGTCCTCAGCGGCGGCCGCTTCGATCGCCTCGTCGACGATCGCTTCCGCGACGGCCTCTTCGACCGCCTCCGCGACAGCCTCGTCGATGGCTTCTTCGATCGCTTCCGCAACAGCCTCTTCGACGGCCTCTTCAACCGCTTCCTCGACCACCGCTTCAATCGCTTCCGCGACGGCCTCTTCGATGATCGCCTCGACCACCGCCGCCTCGACCGCTTCCTCGATGATCTCTTCCTCGATCGCCTCAACGAGCTCAGCGATGGCCTCGTCACTGACAGCGGTCGCCTTGGTCCGGATCGGCCCGGCCAGGAACTCGTCGAGCGCGCCGACGGTGAACACCACGTCATCGCTGACCAGCACGTCGTAGGTGTTCAGTTGGCCCGGCTCCAGCAAGTGCACTGAAGGCAGGTTGCGCAGGCTCATCCAAGTCAGTTCGTCGTCGCGCTCAGCCACCACCAGCACCCGGCGGGCCTGGGTGACCCGGGCCAGCGCCCGCGCCGCCGCCTTGGTGGAGGGAGCGTCGCCAGTTATGAACGAGGACACCACGAACACCCGGTCGGCGCGCAGCCGGTCCGACAAGGCGGCGCGCAACGCGGCGGCCTTCATCTTCTTCGGGGTCCGCTGGTCGTAGCCGCGCGGCGTCGGACCATGGGCGGTCCCGCCACCGGCGAACTGCGGGGCGCGGGTCGAACCCTGCCGGGCACGGCCGGTGCCCTTCTGCCGGTATGGCTTCTTGCCACCGCCGGCCACCTCGCCGCGGGTCTTGGTGTCCGCGGTGCCCTGACGGGCGGCCGCCAGCTGGCCCACCACCACCTGGTGGATCAGCGGCACATTCAGCGGCACGCCGAACACCTCGGGGGGCAGCGCCACGGTCAACGCGTCCGAGCGCTCGCCGTCGTTCTCGCCGCCCGTCTCGTCCGTGACGTCCGGCTCGGCCGTGACGTCCGGCTCATCGCCCGCGTCGGTGGCCGGGCTCAGCACAGTGAGGGTCAGACTCATCGCCTCAGGCTCCCTTCACTGCGGAACGGACCATCACCAGTCCGCCCTTCGGGCCGGGGATCGCGCCTTTGATCAGCAACAGGCCCCGCTCGGTGTCGACCTTGTGCACCACGAGGTTGAGCGTGCTCTGCTGCTCGTGCCCCATCCGGCCGGCCATCCGCACGCCCTTGAACACCCGACCGGGGGTGGCGCACGCGCCGATCGACCCGGGCGAGCGGTGCTTGCGCTGCGTGCCGTGGGCCGCGCCCAGTCCGCCGAACCCGTGCCGTTTCATGACCCCAGCGGTGCCCTTGCCCCTGGTGGTGCCGGTGACGTCGACCCGGGCGCCCGCCTCGAAGACCTCGGCGGTCAGCTCTTGGCCGACCTCGTAGCCGTCGATGGCGTCGGTGCGCAACTCGACCAAGTGCCGGCGCGGCGTCACCTCGACGGCCTTGAAATGACCGGCGATTGGCTTGCTGACCTTGCGCGGGTCGATCTGCCCATAGGCGAGTTGAACGGCCCGATAGCCGTCCTGCTCAGTGGTGCGGATCCGGGTGACGACGCATGGCCCGGCCTTGACGACAGTCACCGGAACGACCCGGTTGTGCTCGTCGAAGACCTGGGTCATGCCTAGCTTCTCGCCCAGGATCCCGATGGTGTTCTCAGCCATTTCTGCCTACTGGATATTCACATCGACGCTGGCCGGCAGATCGATGCGCATCAGCGCGTCCACCGTCTTGGGCGTCGGGTCGAGGATGTCGATGAGCCGCTTGTGCGTGCGCATCTCGAAGTGCTCGCGGCTGTCTTTGTACTTGTGCGGCGAGCGGATGACGCAGTACACGTTCTTCTCCGTCGGCAGCGGCACCGGACCGACCACACGGGCGCCGGTGCGCGTCACCGTCTCTACGATCTTGCGCGCGCTGGCATCAATGGCCTCGTGGTCATAGGCCTTGAGCCGGATGCGGATCTTCTGTCCCGCCATGGTTGGCTAGCTCACCTTCGAAAAGTTGCTGCGGTCGTGACGTGCGGCACGTCGGCTTGCGCCGGGAGGCCGGCGCGGGCGCCGGCCTCCCTGACGACTATTTGATGATCTTGATGACTCGGCCCGAGCCAACGGTGCGGCCACCCTCGCGGATCGCGAACGGCAGGCCCTCCTCCATGGCGATGGGCTGGATCAGCTCGACGGTCATCTCGGTGTTGTCGCCGGGCATGACCATCTCGGTGCCCTCCGGCAGGGTGACCACGCCGGTCACGTCCGTGGTGCGGAAGTAGAACTGCGGACGATAGTTGTTGAAGAACGGCGTGTGCCGACCACCCTCGTCCTTGTTCAGGATGTACACCTGACCCTCGAAGTTGGTGTGCGGCGTGGTGGTGCCGGGCTTGATCACGACCTGGCCGCGCTCCACCTCCTCGCGCTTGATGCCGCGCAGCAGCAGGCCCACGTTCTCACCCGCGCGCGCCTCGTCGAGCAGCTTGCGGAACATCTCCACGCCGGTGACGGTGGTGGTGATCTTCTGCGGGTGGATGCCGACGATCTCGACGACCTCGTTCACCTTCAAGGTGCCGCGCTCGACCCGGCCGGTCACCACGGTGCCGCGGCCGGTGATCGTGAACACGTCCTCGATTGGCATCAGGAACGGCTTGTCGATGTCGCGCTGCGGCTCCGGGATGTACTCGTCCACCGCGTTCAGCAGCTCGATCACCTGCTCGCCGGCCGCCGCGTCGCCCTCCAGCGCCTTGAGCGCGGACACCCGAACCACCGGGAGGTCGTCGCCCGGGAACTCGTACTGGCTGAGCAGCTCGCGCACCTCCAGCTCGACGAGCTCGAGGATCTCCTCGTCGTCGACCATGTCAACCTTGTTCAAGGCCACCACGATGTACGGCACGCCGACCTGACGGGCGAGCAGCACGTGCTCCTTGGTCTGCGGCATCGGGCCGTCGTCGGCGCCGACCACCAGGATCGCGCCGTCCATCTGCGCCGCGCCGGTGATCATGTTCTTGATGTAGTCGGCGTGCCCGGGGCAGTCGACGTGCGCGTAGTGGCGCTTGTCGGTCTGGTACTCGACGTGCGCGATGGAGATGGTGATCCCACGCGCCTTCTCCTCCGGGGCCTTGTCGATCTCGTCGAACGGCGTGAAGGGGTTCAGCTCCGGATGCTTCTCATGCAGCACCCGGGTGATCGCGGCGGTCAACGTGGTCTTGCCATGGTCGATGTGGCCGATGGTGCCGATGTTGACGTGCGGCTTGGTCCGTTCGAACTTCTTCTTAGCCACTACGAATCCCTATCCCTTCGGGCTAGTTGCCGGTCTACTTAGCCGGCCGGGTTGGACTGTGGTTGTCATTTCATTCCCCTGTCACCTTCGCGATGATCTCCTTCGCGACGTTGGCGGGGACTTCCGCGTAGCTGTCGAACTGCATCGAGTAGGCGGCGCGGCCCTGGGTCTTGGATCGCAGGTCGCCGACGTAACCGAACATCTCCGACAGCGGCACCAGCGCCTTGACGACCCGCGCGCCGCTGCGCTCGTCCATGGCCTGGATGTGACCGCGACGGGAGTTCAGGTCCCCGATGACATCGCCCATGTTCTCTTCGGGGGTGGTCACCTCGACCGCCATCAACGGCTCCAGCAGCACCGCGTTCGCCTTGCGCGCGGCCTGCTTGAGCACCATCGAGCCGGCGACCTTGAACGCCATCTCCGAGGAGTCCACCTCGTGGTAGCCGCCATCGAGCAAGGTGCACTTGACGCCCACCAGCGGGAACCCGGCCAGCACGCCGTACTGCATCGCTTCCTGCACGCCGGCGTCCACGGACGGGATGAACTCGCGCGGGATGCGCCCGCCGGTCACCGCGTTGACGAACTCATAGCTCGGCCCGTCGGAAGCCAGCGGCAGCGGCTCAAGACGGATCAGCACCTTGGCGTACTGCCCGGAGCCACCGGTCTGCTTCTTGTGGATGTACTCCTGCTTGTCCGCGATGCCCTTGATCGTCTCGCGGTAGGCCACCTGCGGCTTGCCGACGTTGGCCTCGACCTTGAACTCGCGGCGCATCCGATCCACCAGGATCTCCAGATGCAGCTCGCCCATCCCGGAGATGACCGTCTGCCCGGTCTCCTCGTCGTTGCGCACCCGGAAAGTCGGATCCTCCTCGGCGAGCTTGCCGATGGCGATGCCCAGCTTCTCCTGGTCGGACTTGGTCTTCGGCTCGATGGCCACATCGATGACCGGATCGGGGAAGGTCATCGACTCCAGGACGATCGGCTTGTGCAGGTCCGAGAGGGTGTCGCCGGTGGTGGTCTGCTTCAGCCCGGCCACCGCGATGATGTCGCCCGCGCCCGCGCGCGGCAACTCCTCGCGCTTGTTGGCGTGCATCTGGTAGATCTTGCCGATGCGCTCCTTGCGGTCCTTGGTCGCGTTGAGCACCTGGCTGCCGTTGTCGACCGAGCCGGAGTAGATCCGCACGAAGGTCAGCTTGCCCAGGTGGGGGTCGGTGGCCACCTTGAACGCGAGCGCGGACAGCGGCTCGGACTCGTCGGAGTGCCGCACCGCCGGCGTCTCGCCGTCCTGCAGCGTGCCCTCCACGGCACCGATGTCCAGTGGCGAGGGGAGGAAGTCGATCACCGCGTCCAGCATCGGCTGCACGCCCTTGTTCTTGAACGCCGAGCCGCAATACACCGGGTTGAGATTGCCGGCGACGGTGGCGCGGCGGATGCCGGCTCGCAACGCCGCCAGGGACAGCTCCTCGCCGCCCAGGTAGGCCTCCATGACCTCGTCGTCGTGCTCGGCGAGGGTCTCGACCAGCTTCTCGCGCCACAGGTGCGCGTCATCGACCAGCTCCGCCGGGATCTCCTCGATCGCGTAATCCTCGCCCTTTTGCGTCTCGCCGCGCCAGGTGAGCGCCCGCTGCTCGAGCAGATCGACCACGCCGACGAAGTTCGTCTCGGCGCCGATCGGCAACTGCATGACCAGCGGGATGGCGCCCAGCCGATCAGTCATCATCGTCACGCAGCGGAAGAAGTCCGCGCCGGTGCGGTCGAGCTTGTTGACGAAGCACATCCGCGGCACGTTGTACTTGTCCGCCTGTCGCCAGACGGTCTCGGTCTGCGGCTCCACCCCGGCGACGCCGTCGTACACCGCGACCGCGCCGTCCAGCACCCGCAACGAGCGCTCCACCTCGACGGTGAAATCGACGTGCCCCGGGGTGTCGATGATGTTCACCGTGTGCCCCCGCCATGTGCACTTGGTGGCCGCGGAGGTGATGGTGATGCCGCGTTCCTGCTCTTGCTCCATCCAGTCCATCGTCGCGGCGCCGTCATGCACCTCGCCGATCTTGTAGTTGATGCCGGTGTAGAAGAGGATGCGCTCAGTGGTCGTGGTCTTGCCCGCGTCGATATGCGCCATGATCCCGATGTTGCGGGTCTTGGCGAGTCGGGCGGTGCTGGCCATAAGTTCTTTCTCGTTTCGCTTTCTTGTCTTCGGTTCTCGGTCTTCGGTTCTCGGTCTTAGGTTCTCGTCCGGGCGGCGGTGGCCGGCGGCGCGCTGCCTACCAGCGGTAGTGCGCGAACGCCTTGTTCGACTCCGCCATCTTGTGGGTGTCCTCGCGCCGCTTGACGCTGGCCCCCAGGCCGTTGCTCGCGTCCAGCAGCTCGTTCATCAGCCGCTCGGTCATCGTCTTCTCGCGGCGCGCGCGGGAGTAACCGACCAGCCAGCGCAGCGCGAGCGTGGTGGCCCGGGCCGGCTTGACCTCGACCGGCACCTGATAAGTGGCGCCACCGACGCGACGGCTCTTGACCTCAAGGGTCGGGCGGACATTGTCCAGCGCGCGCTTGAGGGTGACCACCGGATCGGTGCCGGTCTTGTCCCGAGTGCCCTCGAGGGCGCCGTAGACGATCCGCTCGGCGAGCGAGCGCTTGCCGCGCCACAGGATCTTGTTGATCAACTGGCTGACCAGCGGCGAGTTGTACACCGGGTCGACCACCAGCGGACGGCGCGGAGCCGGGCCTTTACGTGGCACTGTTACATCCCCTCTTCGCGCAAGCGGCTCATCGCGGCATTCGCTCCGCTCCTCGCGCCTTCGGCGCTGCGATGCTCACTCATCGGTCAGCTCTTCTCTTTCTTCGCGCCGTAGCGGCTGCGGGCCTGCTTGCGGTTGCGAACGCCCTGGGTGTCCAACGAGCCGCGGATGATCTTGTAGCGGACGCCGGGGAGGTCCTTCACCCGGCCGCCGCGCACCAGCACGATCGAGTGCTCCTGGAGGTTGTGACCCACCCCGGGGATGTACGCGGTCACCTCGACCTGGCTGGTCAGGCGCACGCGGGCGACCTTCCGCAGCGCCGAGTTCGGCTTCTTCGGGGTGGTCGTGTAGACGCGCGTGCAGACCCCGCGGCGCTGCGGCGAGCCCTTCAGCGCCGGGGTCTTCGTCTTCCCGATCTTGTCCTGCCGGCCCTTGCGGACCAGCTGCTGGATCGTGGGCATACGGTCGACCGTCTCCTCATCCGTGGTGTGGGCTATCCACTCTCCACCCGGTCCCCGGGGTCGGGCGTGTCGCCCGGCCCTGGGCCAACCCCTCGAAAAATCGCGGGTTCGGTGGGCAGAGCCCGTGACCTCGCGCGGCATGCGCCGTGGCGGGCACGAGTCAGTGCCTGGGATGCTCCCAGGCACCAGCAGTCCACTTTACCTGGGCATCGGTCGAGCCGCCAAATCAGGGCGCCCCTGGACCCGCGTGACCGGCCCCGCGCAGCCGCCGGCCGTCGTGCGCGGTGAACACCACCAGGGCGAGCACGATCAGCGCCGCGCCAACAATCTGCCCGAACCGCAAGCGCTCCCCGAGCACGGTGATCGCGGCGATGAGACCGAAAACCGGGATGAGGTTGATCGTCATGCCGGCCAGGGTGACGTTGATGACCGCCGCCGCGTGGTTGTAAAGCAGGTAGGCGGCCGCCAACCCGATCACCCCGGCGAACACCGCGGCGCCCCACTGCCCGGCGGTCGCCCCGGACGGCAGCACGGCGCCAGCGCTGATCCACTGCGCCGCGACGAAGGGCAGACCCACCACGGTCCCGGCGAGGAACTGGTAGGCGGTCATCGCGGCGGTGTCCGCGCCGGGCGCCACCGTGCTGGCCAGCGTCACATAGCAGGCGGCGGAGAGGGTGCCGGCGAGCACGAAGGCGTTCCCGAAGCTCTCCGACGCGGTCGGCGCCGCGCCAGAGAGCACGGCCACGCCGACCAGCGCGATCGCCACCGCGACGAACGCCACCGCCGCCGGCCGCTCGCGCAAGAAGATCATCGCGAGTATGACGACGAACACCGACTCCGCCCCGGCCAGCAGCGACGCGCTGGCCGCCGAGGTGTGCGACAGGCCGAAATCGACGGCGGCGAAGGTCACGCCCGGCTCGAACACTCCCGTGAGCGCGAACCGTCCGACGTTCGCCGGCCAATGGATGCCCTTGATCGCGAAGACGATCCACAACACGGCGGTCGCGGTGACCAGCTGCACGAACAGCACCGTCATCGGCGGGATGCCGCGCACCGCGATCTTGATCGCGACGGTGGTCGCGCCCCACCCGGCGGCGGCGACGACCAGCTCGGCCAGCCGGCCGGTTCGCCCCAGTGCCACGCGCGCCTTCACTTTGCCGTCGTTGGGTCGTTGCGGCCATCAGGCGTGGGCGCCGTCAGCGCTCGTCGTCTGCTCGCCGTGTTCCGCCGGGTGTCGCCGTCGGCTCGCCCCGCGCCGCCCTCAGCCCCGTGCCGCGCAGCCACAAGCGGTGGCGAAACGGTACCAGGCCGCCGCGCGGCGCACTGCGGCGCACAGCCAACGCCCGGCTTTGTTCACGTAAAGTTGACGCCAGGCCCGGACGGCACTGGTCCGGGAGTACCGCGCGGCTGGCACCCGGTCGCGCGACGGGTTTGGAGTCGGTTTGGTATTCGTGGTCGGCATCGCGGCGGCGCTGTGCCTCGGCGTCGGCTATGTCGTGCAACAACATGTGGCGGCTCGTGCCCAACTATCAGAATTGCAGTCTTGGCACCTTTTGTGGTGGTTGATGCACCATCGTCTCTGGTGGGCCGGCGTGGCGGCGATGGTGGTCGGCCAGCTGCTCGGCGCGGTGGCGCTGAATCTGGCCTCGGTCGGGCTGGTGGAGCCGCTGTTGTCCACCAACCTGTTGTTCGCCTTGGCGCTGGCCAGCTACCTTTCCGGCCAGCGCGTGCGCTGGCAGGAGGTCAGCGGCGCGCTGCTGCTATCAGCGGCGCTCGGGGTGTTCATCGCGGTCGGCCACCCGCGCGGCACCAACGCCCCCTCCGCTCACCCGGCCCTGGTGGCGCTGGCCGCCGGCGTGCTGCTCGGCGTGGTCACCGCGCTGGTGGTCATCGGCAACCGGTGCGGCCTGGTCGCCCGATCGGCGTTGCTGGCCACCGCGGCCGGCCTGCTCTACGGGTTGCAGGACGTGGCCACCCGGGGCGCGTTCGTCGACCTGGACCGGCACGGCTTCATCGGGTTCGCGCTGCGGCCCTGGCCGTATCTGGTGGTGGGCGCCGCGACGGTGGGCATCCTGCTGTCGCAGAGCGCCTTCCGGGCGGCCCGGTTGGATTACTCGCTGCCGCCGATCACCGCCGCCGAGCCGATCGCGGGCATCGCCTTGGGGGTCGCCCTGCTCGGCGACACCATGACGTGGACCGTCGGCGGATTGGCCGTGATCGCCGCCTGCCTCGCCGCGATGCTGGTCGCGGTGGCGCTGATCGGCCGCTCGCCGAGCCTGGCCGGCCAGCAGACGCTGACCGCGCTCGACCGGCGCGCTCGGCTGGCGCGTCTGGCCAGCACTCCCGCGGCCTTCCTGCGCGCGACGCGGGCATCCGCGCCGCGTCCGTCGTGGCCCGTGGCCCGCCACCGGCTCGAGCGACTGCTGCTTTGGCCCACGCGGTTGTTGCTCTGGCCGGTGCGGCTGCTCTGGCCCTCTTCGCTGGGGCGCCGGCGACGGCCCTGGGCGTCCCGACTGCCGGGCTCGGCATGGCGCTCCTTGCCGCGCCCGCCTCGGCCCAGCAGCGGCAGCGCTGGCAGGACCGGCCCGGGTCGGCCGAACCGCTGACCCAGAGCTGTATGAATCTGTATGATTCAGCGAAACATACAAATCCATTGGGCCGGTCGGCCCATCCGCTCTGCCCTGGTTCGCGACCTTTGTCAAGCTAGGTGAGGCGGTCGCGCTAGCGCGACACCGGTCCTATGACCGGGATCAGGTGCGAGAAGCGCGCGAAGTCATCGGTGTTCGCAGTCATCAACGTGGCACCATAGCGGTGCGCTTGGGCTGCGATGAGCGCGTCCTTGTTGCGTATCTTCGCCCCGCCGGCGGGGATGGCCCCGGCCGCGATGACGCCGTAGGACCGGGTGGACTCGATGTCGAAGCTCAGCCAGTCGAACTCGTCATCCAGTGCGGCCAGGCGTCGCACCCGCGACACACGGGTGGTCGCGTCCCGGGCGGACTGGATGCCCAGCTCGAATTCGGCCCGGGACAGGATGCTGGCGGCGTAGACCTGGTCGGCGGCAAAGACATACCTCTCGCGGTCGATGAGGACGTCGGTGTCCAGCAGGATCACGACCGGCCCTGCCAGGGGTCGGTGACGTGGTCATCGGCGGCGAAGGCGCTGGCGATATCCGCCTTCAGGCGCTCGTTGTCGTCGGTGCCAACGGTCGGCATGGCGTTCAACGCGGCGCCGGAGACCCAGCGCTTCGGGCCGGGCTGGTCCGCGACGAGTCGAACCCCGGTTGGTTTGCCATAGACGGTGATCGCCACGTCCTGTCCGCCGGCGAGCACCCGCGCGATCACCCCAGCCGGATTCTGCTTGAGCTCACGGGTCCCGACGGTCTGCATGAGGCCAATGCTACCCGCTATGTAGACGTGCGTCTGCAAGAGCTTCGCGAGACGATTCGCCGGGGACCGGGGCCGGGCGTCACTCGGTCAGGACTCGGGCCACCCGGCGGTACGCCGGTGCGAGCTCGCGGTCCGCGCGGGCGAGCCGCTCGGGGCTGATGGCGAGCTCTGGATCGCGCCAGGGCCAGCCACGCACCAACCGCAGCCGCAACCCGCTCGGCGGGAGGTCGGCGAACACCAGGCGGTTCAGCGCGGTGACCGCGCCAGCGGTCCGCCGCACGCAGGGCACCGCTCAGTCGCCGAGGTCACCACCGCGCGCTCCCATCATCGCGGGCCGCCATCGAGCGTCAGCCTTGTTCGCGGCCAGCGCGGAGCATCTGCTTGAGCGACCTCATCGTCGCCGCGACGGCCGTTGGCTCATAGCCGCAGTGCGCCATGCAGTTGGCGCAGCGCGGGTCCTTGCCCCGCCCATAGGCGTCCCAATCGGTCTTTTCGATGAGCTCCCGGTAGGTCGGCGCGTACCCATCGGCCAACAGATAGCACGGCTGCTGCCAGCCCAGCAGCGAGTACGACGGGATGCCCCAGGCGGTGCACTCGAAGTCCACCTTGCCCTCAAGGAAGTCCAAGAACAGCGGGGAGTGGTTGAGCCGCCAGCGCTTGCGGTTGCCATCGGCGAACGCGGCGCGGAACAACTCGCGGGTCTCCCGCACACCCAGGAAGTGCTCCTGGTCCGGCGCCTTCTCGTAGGCGTAGGCGGGAGAGATCATCATGTCGTCGACGCCCACCTCGTCGTTGAGGAAGTTCAGCACCTCGATGACGGTCTTGGGCGTGTCGGTGTTGAAGAAGGTCGAGTTCGTGGTGACCCGGAAGCCCTTCTCCTTGAGGAACTTGATCCCCGCGATCGCGGTGTCGAACACGCCCTCCTTGTTCACCGAGGCGTCGTGCCGCTCGCGCAGCCCGTCCAAGTGCACTGCGAAGGACAGGTAGGGCGACGGCTTGAAGTCGAACCGGTCCCACCAGCTGACCACCAGCTCGGCGTTGGTGCACAGGTAGATGTATTTCTTGCGCTTGACCAGCTCGGCGACGATCTGGTCGATCTGCGGGTGCATCAACGGCTCCCCGCCGGCGATCGACACCATCGGCGCGCCGCACTCCTCGATCGCGCCCACCGCTTGGGCGACCGGCATCCGCTGGCGCAGGATCTCGTACGGCTGCTGGATCTTGCCGCAGCCCTCGCAGCGCAGGGTGCAGGCGAACAGCGGCTCCAACTCGACGATCAGCGGGAACTTGGCGCGCCGACGGACTTTGTTGGAGAACAGGTACCAACCCAGTCGGGCGGCCTGGCGGGCGGGAACGGCCATCGTTAGAACTCCTCGTTGTCCGGGGTTGACGGCTGCGCCATCGGGTCGGGTGAGTCCGCGACCTGTTTGGGCAGGGCGAATCGAATGTCCTCGGTGGTCACCACGCGCTCGCGCACCGACACCGGCCCGAGCGCGGACAGCGTCGCGATGACCTCATCCACCAGGTGCGGCGGCGCCGACGCCCCGGCGGTGATGCCCACCGTGCGCGCCTGCTCCAGCCACTCCGGCAAGATCTCCGAGGCGTCGTCCACCAAATGGGCTCGCGCGCCGCAGCGCGCCGCGACCTCGGCCAGCCGCAGCGAGTTCGACGAGTTGGTCGAGCCGAGCACGATCACCGTGTCCGACTCGGCGGCGATCGCCCGGACCGCGGTCTGCCGGTTGGTGGTGGCGAAGCAGATGTCATCGGTGGGCGGCGCTTCCACTGCTGGGAAGCGGTCGCGCAGCACGTCCACCACCTCGGCGGCGTCCTCCACCGCCAGCGTGGTCTGGGTGAGGTAGGCGACCTTGGCCGGATCCGACACCGGGACCAACCGGGCCTGTTCGGCGTCGCCCACCACCCGCACCTGGTCCGGCGCCTCGCCGACCGTGCCCTCGGTCTCATCGTGGCCGGCGTGCCCGATGAACAGCACGGTGTCGCCACGGGCGGCGAACCGGCGCGCCTCGGTGTGCACCTTGGCCACCAGCGGGCAGGTCGCGTCCACCACGTTCAGCCCGCGCCGGTCGGCCTCGTCGCGCACCGCCGGGGCCACGCCGTGCGCGGAGAACACCACCGTGGTGCCGTCGGGCACCTCGTCGAGCTCGTCGACGAACACCGCGCCCTGGCGCTGCAGATCAGCCACCACATGCGCGTTGTGCACGATCTGCCGGCGCACGTACACCGGGCGCGGATAGCGCTGCAACGCTTGGGTGACGATATCGATGGCCCGATCGACCCCGGCGCAGAACGAGCGCGGCCCCGCCAGCAGCACCTCACGCGGCCCGGCCAGATCCGCCCAGCGGCGCAACGCCGGACCGGTGCGACGCAGCACCGCCAACGCGCGCATGCCGGCCACGATGGTGGCCGGGCGCGCCAGCCCGGAGAACGCCGTGTCAACGATCACCCGGATCACCGCCGTGGGCAGGCGATCCGGCTCCCGGCCGCCGGCGCGCACGATCGCGGCGGACTCCATGTCCACGGCCAGCGCGCCACTGGCGGCCAGCCTCTCGCGCGCCGCGCCGGTCACCAGGTGATCACGGCTGACGATCGGGCCGCTGTGCACCCGCAGCCCCGCCAGCCGCAGCTGGGCGGCCAACGGTGCGGCGGCGCGCAGCACGATCCGCCCGTGGGCGTCGCGCACCTCATTGGCCACCACCACATCGCCCGGCCGCAGCGACGGGTCCAACCCACCGGCCACCCCGGCCACCACCAGCGTGTCCGGCGCCAGCTCGGCCAGCTGCGGCAGCCACGCGCGCACCCGCTCCGGGCCCATCCCGCAGCGCACCAATCGGGCGTCCGGCACCCGTTTGCGCAACGCGAGGTACTCCGAGCGCAGCGCGGTTACCACCACCAGACCACTCACCGCTCGCCCACACCCCCGGACCCGTTCTGGGTCGGAGCCCACCGACCACAGCGATGATCAAGTCGCGTGTGCGCCAAGACTATTGGCGAAAACGCGACTTGATCAAGGCGCGTCGCCGTCGCGGCGCGCGGACCGTGCGCCGCTCCCCGAGGCTCAGCCACTGCCGCCCTCACGAACCGTCCCGCTTCGCCGCGCGCGGGGCCGCCGCCCGGCGGCGGCTCCGGCCAGCCCCGCCCCCGGAGTCCCCGCCAGAAGCGCTGGCGGATGCGCTGGCCTTCGCGGCGGCGGGCGGCGCGGTGGCCCCGACCGCGCCCACGTAGCGGCCGAGCGCGGACAGCGGGAACACCAGCCGGTACAGCTCATAGTTGATGTAGAAGTCGCCGGGGAAGCCGGTGCCGGTGTACAAATCCTCGTCCCAGCTGCCATCCGGGCGCTGGCTGGCGCACAAATAGCCCACCCCGCGCCGGGCCGCCGGCGCGGCGGGATCAACCGCCAGCAGCGCCAGCAGCGCCCACGCCGTCTGCGACGCGGTGGACGCGCCGCGCCCGCGCCAGCTGTGCTCGGTGTAGGAACGCAGGTCCTCGCCCCAGCCGCCGTCCTCGTTCTGATGCCGCTCCAACCAGCGCACCGCCCGCCGGATCGGCGGCGCGTCGGGGGCCATGCCCGCCGCGATCAGCGCCGGCACCACCGCGCCGGTGCCATACACGTAGTTGGCGCCCCAGCGGCCGAACCACGCGCCATCGGGCTCCTGCGCGGCCAGCAGCCAGGACACCCCGCGCCGGCACGCCACCGAGTCGGCCAGATCCAGCCGCGCGAGCATCTCCACCACATGCGCGGTCACGTCCGCCGACGGCGGATCGGTCACCGCGCCGAAGTCGCAGAACGGCAGCTTCGCGATCAGTCCGCTGGTGTTGTCGGCGTCGAAGGCGCCCCAGCCGCCGTCCGCGCAGGCCATGCCGACGGTCCAGGCGACCCCGCGCGCGATCGCCGCGCGCACCGCCGCGGCGCGTTCCCCGGCCGCCTCCGCGGCGGCCAGTCGGGCCTTGCCGACCCGCTTGTTGGCGGCCTTCGCCGCCGCCGTCTCGACGGCCAGCGCCGCGTCGTGCTCGGCGACCCGGTTCAGCGCCAGCACCACCTCGGCGGTGTCGTCGATATCGGGGTAGTTGTCGTTGGCGAACTCGAACGCCCAGCCCCCGGGGGCGAGCCCGGGCCGCTTCACCTGCCAGTCGCCGGGGACCCGGATCTCCTCGCCGAGCAGCCACTCGGTCGCGCGCGCCACCGCCGGGTCATCCGGCGCGGTACCCGCGTCGAGCAACGCGGTCACCGCCAGGCAGGCGTCCCAAACTGGCGATTGACAGGCCTCCAGCCAACGGATCGGCCCGTCCGGGGTCTGCTGGCGAACCATGAATCCTTCCAACCCATCGATCGCGGCGCGCATGACCGGATGATCCAGGGGGTAGCCGAGCAGGTGCAGCGCGATGATCGAGTACACCCACGGCGGCTGGATGCCGCCCCATCCGCCATCGGACTCCTGCCGAGCGATGATCCACTCGGCGGCGCGGCGGAACGCGGTCTGGCGCCCGGGGTGCACCGGCGCGCGGTGATAAGCGCGCAACACCCGGTCCAGGCAGTGGAACGCCCGGTCGAGCGTGTTGCCGCGACCGCGCGCCGGCGCCGGTCCGCGCGCCGACGCGCCGAGACGCAGCTCAGTGATCCGGAACGGCAGCGGGCGCACCGGCCGCAGCGTGGCCACCACGGTGATCGCGACCACCGTCTGGCGCGCCCAACAACCCCAGTCGTAGATGTTCAGCGGCGCCCACTTCGGCAGCAGCACCAGCTCCGGCGGCATGGCCGGCAGCTCATCCCACGACCACTCGCCGAACAGCGCCAGCCACAGCCGGGTGAACACCCGGCTCGCTTCCAAGCCCCCGGCGGCCAGGATGAACTCCCGGGCCTGGGCCAGGTGCGCGTCGTCGGCGCCGTCGCCGGCCAGACGCAACGCGACGTATGCCTCGATCGTCGTGGACAGGTCGGCCGGGCCGCCCTCGAACGTCGCCCAGGAGCCGTCCGGGCGCTGCTGGGAGCGGATCCAGCGCGCCGCCGGAACCAAGTCCTCCTCGCGCAGGATGCCCAGGAACTTCCGCAACAGCAGGTCCTCGGCGTCCATCGTCACGTTGGTGCGCAGCAACCCCCGCCACCAGCCGGCCTGGTCCTGCAGCCCGAGCAGGTGGGCGCGCGCCCGCTCGGTGCTGGCCGCCGCCGCGGCGGGTAGGTCGATGGGCTCGATGGCGCTCACGGTTCTGTCTCCTCCTGTCCTGCCCGGTGGCCCGGGCCGGGCGGTCCGCTTCGACGGCGCCGCCCGCGTGGCTGGCGCCAGCGCCGGTCCGGGCCGCGGCGCCGGCTCACGCGCTGGGCGCACCAGTCGTCGGCCGCGCCCGGGCGCCGGTCCGGCTTGGGCGTGGTCAATAGTCCCGGTTCACCACAAATCTTCCCATCGCGATCAAGTCGTCCCGCGCCTCGGCGGGCAACTCCACCGCGTCCAGGGCGGCCAACGCGGCGCTCAGCCGGGCGTCCGCCTCACGGGTCGCCCAATCGACGCCGCCGGCGTCGACGATGAGCCGCGCGGCGAGCGCGACCTCCTCCTCCGTCTGCGGCGGGCCGGCGGCGAGCAGGCCGGCCAACTGGCGCGACTGCTCCGTGCCGGCGCTCAGCGCGGCGACGACGGGAGCGGACCGCTTGCCCGCGCGCACATCCGAGGACGCCGACTTGCCGGTCACTTCCGGATCACCGGTGATGCCCAGGACGTCATCGACGAACTGGAACGCCATGCCCAGATCAAGCCCGAAGCTGGCCAACGCCTCGACCACGGGGGCAGGCGCGCCGACCGCGAGCGCGCCGATGGACGCCGCGCAAGACAGCAACGCGCCGGTCTTGCCGGCCTCCATGCGGATCACGCCGTCCAGGGTGATCGCGGCCTGGCGCTCGAACACCAGATCCTCCGACTGGCCGCTGATCAGCCGCTGGGTCGCGTCGAGCAGGCACGGCAGCGCCCGCGCCCCAGCCGGACCGTCGCCCAACAGCACCTGCGCCGCCGCGGTGAGCATCGCGTTGCCGGCGAGGATGGCCTGCCCCTCGCCAAACGCCGCCCAACCGGTCGGGCGGTGCCGGCGCTCCAGATCGCGATCCATCACGTCGTCGTGCAACAGCGAGAAGTTGTGCACCAGCTCCACCGCGACCGCGGCGGGGACGCCGGCATCCGGTTGGCCGCCGCCCGCCTGCGCCGACAGCACCGCCAGCGTGGGACGGATGGCCTTGCCGCCACTACTGGTTGGGTTGCCGTGCTGGTCGCACCAGCCCAGCTGGTAACGCGCGATCAACCGCATCCGCTCGTCGTCCAGCTCGTTCACGGCCGCCCGCAACGCCGGCTCCACCAGCGCCCGCGCCCGGGCGATGACCGCTGGTGCTGGCGCGGGCGCGCTCGTTGACCGGTTCACGGCTCCACCATGCCTGAATCGACGGCCGAAGGGGAGACCCCAGCGGCAAAGATGGGGGTTCTCCCTGAGACGACCGGAACGACCGGAACGACCGGCGCCGCCGGCACCGCCGGATGCCTTTGCCGCGCCACCCCGGCGGACTCGGCCAGCACCGAGTCCGCGGCAACAAGCCCACTGCGCACTGCGCTCTCCATCGTGTCGGGCCAGCCAGTGGCCGTCCAAGCCCCGGCGAGCCACACGCCGGGAATCCCCGAATCGGTCGGGGGCCGTGACATCGCGTTGCCGGCCGCCTGCCGGAACGTCGCCCGTCGTTCCCGGGTCACGAACGCGTCGAGCACCCGCGCCCGCGCCGCCGTCGGGAACAACCGCGCCAGCTCGCCCAGGAACTTGGCGGTGACCTCCCGGGCCGGGGTGTCCACGATCGCGTCCGCCGCCGACGCGGTGACCGCGAGGTACTGCCCACCCGGGTTGACCCGGGCCAACCCGGACGACTGCGTGCGATCGAAGATCCACTGCGCCGGGGAGTCGACCGCTGCGGCGAACGGCAGATCGGTGACCGGCCGGTCATACACCACATGCACGTTCACGATCGCGCTCGCCCCGAGCCCCGCCGCAGCGGGGCGGGTGCCCGCCAGCTCCGGGAGCAACGCGAACGCCTCCCGGTGCGGCACGGCCAGGATCACCTGGCCAGCGACCAGCTCGCGTCCGTCGCGCAACGCCACCGCACCGGTGCGCACCGCTCGCGCGCGGGTGGCCAAGCGAACCTCGACCCCGGCCTCGCGCAGCGCGCGCCCCGCCGCGCCGTGGTGCAGCTCCCCCAACGGCAGCGCCGCGAAGCCGATGTCGGCGGCGCCCGCGTCCTCGAACAACGCGGTGCGGAACACCATGGTGGCCAGCGCCAACGACGCCTGCGCCGGGTCGATATTCATCGTCGCGGTTGCGATCAAGCCCCACAGCGCGGCAATGGTCGCCGCGCTCTGCCCGTGCTCGCGCAAGTAGCCCTCCAGCGTCTGGCGGTCCAGCGCCGGGTCGTCGGGATCGAGTCGCCGCAGCGCCCAGACCCCGCGCGTCGCGCGCAGCCGGTCGGCCAGGGAGAGCATCCGGTAGCGGGCCAGCGCCGGGGCCAGGTGCAACGGGACCGGCAGCCCGGGGGTTCGGGCGATCCGGGAGGAGCGGCCATCCGCGCGCAGCACCGGGATGCTCAGGCGATCCTGCATGGTGATCTGGTCGGCAACGCCGATGCGGCCCAACAGCGCCTGGTAGTGATCACAGCAGCGCAACACCAGGTGCTGGCCGTTGTCCACGTTCAGCTCGCCCCGACGGAAGGAGAACGCCGCGCCGCCGAGGCGCGGCCGGCCCTCCAGCAACGTGACCGCCCGTCCGCAGTCGGCCAGCCGCAGCGCGGCGGCGATCCCAGCCAGGCCGCCGCCGACGATCACCACATCGCGCGGCAGGTCGAGGGACCCGTCGAGATCCCCGTC
>WQZC01000025.1 GCA_009780925.1 Actinomycetes bacterium
AGGCATCCCGAGTGCTCGTGGTGCGCAACGCCGCGACCTCGTGCCCATGCCAAAGCTGCAGCAACTGGATGGTCCACTCGACGTCGGCGAGCCCGCCCCGGCCCAGCTTGAGATGGGTGGCCGGGTCGGCGCCGCGCGGCAACCGCTCGGCGTCCACCCGCCCCTTGATCCGTCGGATCTCCGCGACATCGGCGGGGCTCAGGCCGCCGGCCGGGTAGCGAACCGGGTCAATCAACGCCAGGAACCGGTCCCCCAGCGCCCGGTCGCCGGCGGCGATCCTGGCCCGCAGCAGCGCCTGCGCCTCCCACGGCGCCGACCACTGACGGTAGTACCGGGCGTAAGACGCCAGTGAGCGCGCCAGCGGCCCGCGCCTTCCCTCCGGGCGAAGGTCGGCGTCGATGAGCAGCGGCGGATCCGCCGACGGCGCGGACAGCAGCGCCCGCAGCCGGCTGGCCACCTCGTGCGCGATCGCCGGCGCCTCGCTCTCGAACAGCGCGGCGTCCAGGGTCGGCTCCCCCTCCGGCGCGCGCGCGTCGAAGACGAACATCACGTCGGCGTCCGAGCCGTAGCCGGCCTCGCCGCCGCCGAGGCGACCCATCGCGATCACTGCGAAATCGATCCGATCAGCACCGGCCACGTCGCGCCTGGCGACCTCCAGGGCGGCGGCCAGAGTCGCGTCGGTGGTCGCGCTGATCGCCGCGCACGCCTGATCGACGGTCAGCTGATCGAGCAGGTCGGCGAACGCGACGCGCAGCAGCTCGCCCCGGCGCACCCCCCGGATCGCGGCGACCGCGTTGGCCGAATCAGTGTGCCGGCCGACCATCTCCGCCATCGCGGCGGTCAGCTCGGCCGCGCGACGCGGGCGCAGCGCGGCGTCGTCGCCGAGGGACTGCAACGCCTCGGGGGCGCGCACCAGCAGCCGCACCACATACTGGCTGGTGCCCAGCAGGTACGCCAGCCGCGAGGCGACGGCCCCCTCGTCGCGGAGCAGGCGCAAGAACCAAGGCGTGGCGCCGAGCTCGTCGGACACCTGACGGTAGGCGCGCAACCCGGCGTCCGGGGACGGCGCGTCCGCGAAGTCGCCGAGCAGCACCGGCAGCAAGGCGCGCTGCAGCGCGGCCCGACGGGACAACCCCGCGGTCAGCGCCTGGATGTGTCCCAACGCTCCGCGCGGATCGGCGAAGCCCAGCGCCGCCAGCCGGCGGCCCGCCTCAACCGGGGTCAACCGCAGCGCCTCGCTCGGCACCCGGGCCACCGCCTCCAGCAGCGGTCGGTAGAACAGTTTCTCGTGCAGCCGGCGCACCTGATGGGTGTGCCGCGCCCACTCGCCCTGCCAAACCTCGCGCACCGCGTGGTGCCCCTGCGCCTGCAGGCCCATCGCCCGGGCCAGCTGGTCCACCGCGACGGGATCGTCCGGTACCAGATGGGTGCGTCGCAGCAGGCGCAGCTGCAGCCGGTGCTCGGCGGCCCGCAGGAACCGGTAGGCGTCGGCGAGCCGGGCGGCGTCATCGCGGCCCACGTAGCCACCGTCGCGCAGCGCGTCCAGCGCCGGCAAAGTCGCCGCCACCCGCAGCGTCTCGTCGCCGCGCCCATGCACCAGCTGTAACAGCTGCACGGCGAACTCGACATCGCGCAGGCCGCCGGCGGCGAGTTTGATCTCCCGGTCGACCAGCTCGGGCGGCAAGTGTTCGACCACCCGTCGTCGCATCGCCTGGACGTCGGCGACGAAGTCGGGCCGCTCAGCGGCGGACCACACCAGCGGCGCGATGGTGTCCAGGTACTGGCGGCCGAGCTCGGCATCACCGGCCACCGGCCGGGCCTTGAGCAGCGCCTGAAACTCCCAGGTGTTGGCCCAGCGCTGGTAGTAGGCGGCGTGGCTGGCCAAGGTTCGCACCAACGGGCCGGCACGCCCCTCCGGCCGCAGGCTCGCGTCCACCTCCCACGCGACCGCCCGGCAGATCCGCATGGTCTCGGCGGCGATCCGGCTGGCCTGGTCCAAGTCGCCCTCGGCCACGAAGATCACATCGACGTCGGAGACGTAGTTCAGCTCCCGGCCGCCCGCCTTGCCCATGGCGATGACGGCGAGGCGGAACCGATCGGGCCCCGCCGGATCGGGGTCCCGCCGACCGGGACCGGAATGGGGGCGGGCGCGGGAAGCGGCGAGAGCGAGCGCGGCCCGCAGCGTGTGCCCAGCCAGATCAGCGAGCAACTCACCAACCGCGGCAACGTCGAGCTCGCCGTTCAGGTCGCGTCCGGCGATGGCCACCAGCTCCCGGCGGTACGCGGCGCGCAACTCCGGCTCGGCGCCCGCCGCACCCAGTCGAGCCGGCATCCCAACCGGGTCGAGGCCACCGGCCAGCGCGTGCCAGTCGGCCGGGTGGGCGGCGAGGTGGTCACCGAGGGCCGATGACGCGCCGAGCAGCCTGATCAGGCGCAGGCGGACCGACTCGTCTTCGCCGAGCGCGGCGGCGAGCTCGCTCCGGTCCGCGGCGTGGGTCATGAGCGCGGCCAGCGCGGCGAGCGCCCAATCCGGATTGGCGGACTGGCTGATCGCGGCCAGCGCGGCGGCGTGCGCCGCGTCCGGTTGGTTGGCGGCCACGTCCCACCAGGCCAGCGGCGGCGCGGTCAGCGACGCCGCTGCGGCGGCGGCGTCGCGAAACCCGAGCCGGGCCAACCGCTGCGCGGTCCGGCTCGCGCCCGCCACCGCTGCCTTGGCCGGGTCTTGCTCAGCCGGTCCGGCACCGGCCACGGACGCGCTCACCGCAGGCCCGGCGGCTGGGGCGATCCGACTGGGTCCGGATGCCGCGCCACATCGGCGAACGCGACGGCGAATGGCTCCCACGTTTGCGCTATATCAGCGTGCGCGGCGTCGGCGCGGGCGAGGATCTCCTCGATGTCGTAGTCGGCCAACGCGTCGGAGTCGGTGCGCGCCCAGCCGCGCACCATCTCAGGGGTGGTCTCGATATGGAACTGCAGGCCCCAGGCCAGCCGGCCGACGCGGAACGCCTGCACGTCGCAGACCGGCCCAGCGGCCAGCTGCACCGCCCCGGGCGGCAGCTCGGTGACCGCGTCAACATGCCACTGCAGCACGTCCGGGGTGATCGGCACCGCCCGGAACAACGGGTCCGTGGCGGCCGCCGATCGTTTCGCGACGAGTCGCGCGCCGTATTCCGGACCCTCCGGGTTGCGCTCGACCCGTCCGCCGAGCGCGAGCGCGAGCAGCTGCGCGCCCAAGCAGATGCCCAGCGTGGGCAGCTCGCGGGCCGCCGCCCGCGCGAGCAGCGCCCGTACCGGACGCAACGACGACTCATGCGCGCTGGCCGCCCCGCCCAACACCACCAACGCGGCATAACCGTCCAACGCGGCCGGGTCCGGCGCCTCGCGGACCACGTGCGGCGCCAAACCCGCGTCCGCCAGCCAGCCACCGAGCCGACCCACCGGGTCCGTGGGGTCGTTCTGGATCACCAGCGCCCGCTCGTCAGCCACGTCATGCACCATAGCCGCTGCGACGATCGGCGCGACACCGTCGGCGCGCGGCATCAGCAGGCGGCATCACCTGCGGGCGGCGGCGCTACAGGGCGGGCAGGTAGCGGCGCAGTTCGAACGGGCTGACCTCGGCGCGGTACTCCAGCCACTCGTCGCGTTTGTTGCGCAAGAAGAAGTCGAAGACGTGCTCGCCCAGGGTCTCGGCGACCAGCTCGGAGGTCTCCATCGCCCGCAGCGCGTCGGACAGGTTGTGCGGCAGCTCGGCGTAGCCCAGCGCGCGCCGTTCGGTCTCCGACAGCTGCCACACGTCGTCCGCCGCGCCCGGCGGCAACTCGTAGTTCTCCTCAATGCCCTTGAGCCCGGCGGCGAGCAGGACGGCGAAGGCCAGGTAGGGGTTGCACGCGGCGTCCACCGAACGGATCTCCACCCGGGTGGAGTTGGCCTTGCTCGGTTTGTACATCGGCACGCGCACCAACGCGGACCGGTTGTTGTGCCCCCAGCAGACGAATGTGGGCGCCTCGACGATCTGGCCACGCGCCGAGAAGCCCCACAGCCGTTTGTAGGAGTTCACCCACTGGTTGGTGACCGCGGTGATCTCGCGCGCGTGGCGCAGCAAGCCGGCGATGAACGATTTCGCCGTCTTGGACAGGTACAACTCGTCGGCCGCGTCGTGGAAGGCGTTGCGGTCGCCCTCAAACAACGACAGATGGGTGTGCATCCCGCTGCCCGGCTGGTGCTGGAACGGCTTGGGCATGAATGTGGCGTGCACGCCGGTGGAGATCGCCACCTCCTTGACCACATGGCGGAACGTCATCACGTTGTCGGCCATCGACAGCGCGTCGGCGTAGCGCAGGTCGATCTCCTGCTGCCCGTGCCCGACCTCGTGGTGGCTGAACTCCACCGAGATGCCCATCGCTTCCAGCACATCCACCGCATCCTGGCGGAAGTCGTGCGCGGCGTCGTGGCTGGTCATGTCGAAGTATCCGCCAGTGTCCAACGGATCGGGCTCGCTGCCGTCGGACGGCCGGTTCTTCAACAAGAAGAACTCAATCTCCGGGTGGGTGTAGAAAGTGAACCCGCGCTCGGCGGCTCGCGAAAGCGCGCGCCGCAGCACGAAACGTGGATCGGCCCAGGACGGTGAGCCGTCGGGCATGGTGATGTCGCAGAACATCCGCGCCGTGTCAGCCCGCTTGCCGTCCCGGGCGGGCAGGATCTGGAACGTCGCCGGGTCCGGGCGGGCGAGCATGTCGGATTCGCTGCTGCGCGCGAAGCCCTCGATCGCCGAGCCGTCGAAACCGATGCCCTCCTCGAACGCGTCATCGAGTTCCGCCGGCGCCACCGCCACCGATTTCAGGGTGCCAAGAACGTCGGTGAACCACAATCGCACGAACCGGATCTGCCGCTCCTCAAGGGAGCGCAGCACGAACTCTTGTTGTCGGTCCACGCGCCCACTCTTCCGCTGCCACGTTTCCAGGAAGTTACGCGGGCCTCAGTCGGGCGCGCGGCCGGTCCGGCCCCGAGGTCACCGCGCCCGACGTCAGTTGTGCAGCGCGCTCCCCTTGAGCCACTTGGCCCACGGCACGTCCCAGTCACCGCCCTGCCACAGTTCGATCTTCGGCGCGTCGGGACTCACCACCTTGACCACGTCGCCGATCAGCGAGGTGTTGAAGTACCACGTGGCGTTGTCCAGATTCAGGTTCAGGCATCCGTGCGATACGTCGTAGCTGCCCTGGGCGTACTCGGTGTTCAGGTAGTGCAGATAGATGCCGTCAGTGCTGATCTTGGTGGCCCAGTAGATGGACACCCGGTAGCCGTTCGGGGAGTTGACCGGCACCCCGAAGGTCGAGGAGTCCATGATGGCCGGGTTCTCGTGTGAGATCACGGTGTAGGTGCCCTGCATGGTCCACAGCGACACCGGCCCATTGACACCCGGGATCGTGGTGTGCCGTCCCATCGAGGTGGGCATGGTGCGCTGCAACTTGCCGTTGAAATACACCTTGACCTGGTGGGTGGTGTCGTCGGCGATGGCGATGTGCTTCGGGCCGATCTTGAACGACACGCTGGCGTCGGCCTGCCCGTACAGCCCCGGTCCGACCTGCACGCCGTACACGTTCGCGGACACCGTCACCTTGGTGCCGGTCGGCCAGTAGTCCTTCGGCCGGTAGTGCACGTTGCTGTCGTCGACCCAGTACCACGCGCCCGCCACCTCAGGTTTGGTGGTGACCGTCAACGCCTTCTCCGCGGCGGCCTTGTTGGTGATCGGCTCATCGAAATGCACCACCGGGATGACACCGACCCCGTAGGTGGCGCCATTGGTCATCGAGAACCCGCCCGGAACGTTCAGGTAGGGCATGGTCAGGTTGTCCGGGGTGAGGGTTTGGAAGGTCGAAGTCTTGCTGGCTTTGATGCCGTCCGCGTTGGTGGCGGTGGCACTGAGCTTGTAGGCGTTGGAGTAGCCAAGGACCTCGCTGGCCTGCCACGAGGTCTTGTCGTCGGACAGTTTGCCCTTGACGACCTTGCCGGTCCCGGTGTTCACCAAGCGCACCGTCCCCAACACCCCGTCGGTGACTGACACCGTGATCGGAGCGACCGGGCTCACCGTCTTCGCGCCCGAGTGCGGGCTCAGCGCCAGCCTCGCCAGCGGCGCGGGCGGAGTCGGGGTCGGCGTCGGGATGGGAGGCTCCACCGTCGAGGCGACGCTTTGCGGGACCGTGGCCGAGCCACCTGGCACCGTCTGGGCGTCCGGCGGGGTGTGCTTCGCCGAACACCCGGCGGCAAGCAATGCTGCGACGGCGAACACGCTCGCCATGACCCATCGTCGGTCGGTCCTCACGACACTCCTCCGCAACGTTGCCTTTGCTTGCACCGGCGCGACTCACGCGCCGGGGTTGCACGGCACGGCATCGCACCTCCCATTCTGCCGGACGGACCTCGGGATGTCAGCCCGTCGCCAAGTAACGATCCGCCAACATATTGACGTGTGGGCGCGAAGAATAGTTGCATCCGGCGCTCGACTCGCGGCCCTACCTACCAGCCACACAGCAGCGGGCGACCCGGTGGCGGCGCGACACCGTGGCAGCCTGCCCGGCGGCGCCAGCCGGCCGCACGGCGCAGCAGTCGCGGCGGCATGATCGGGGCATGCCCATGATGCGGATCGCGCTCGCCCAGACCGACTCGTGTGTCGGCGATCTCGCCGGCAACGCCGCCGAGATCCTGCGCCACGCCCGGGCGGCCGCTGATGCCGGCGCGCGGCTGGTGGTGTTCCCCGAGCTGGCGCTGACCGGCGCCCCGCTCCCGGGCCTGGCGTCGCGTGGCTCGTTTCGGGCCGCGTCCCGGGCCGCGCTGTCCCGATTGGCCGGCGAGCTCACCGCTGCCGGGCTGGGCGGCGTCGGGGTGATCGCCGGGTTCCTCGACCAGGACGGCACCGGCCGCGACGACGCGGCCCGAAACGCGGCGGGGTTCCTGACCGGCGGCGAGGTGATGGCCACCGCGTTCGGCAACCACCCACGCGGGCGTTTCGGGCATCCGGGGCGCACCAAGTTGGAGGGCTTGGCAGCCGCCGACCGACTGACCGTGGTGCGGTTCGCGGGGGTGGATATCGCGTTGACGGTAGGCGCGAACCTGTGGTTCGACGACGGACCGGACGCGCTGGCCGCCAGCCTTGGCGCCGCCGGCGCCGGGCTCGTGGTGAACCTCACCGCGACGCCCTTCGAGTGGGTCCGAATCGACGCGCGGCCGGCGCTGCTCGCGCGGCGGGCGGCTCAGGCCGGGGCGGCGCTGGTCCAGGTGAACGCGGTCGGCGGCCAGGATGAGCTGGTGTTCGATGGCGGCTCAATGGTGGTGGGGGCCGACGGCGCGTTGCTGGCCCGTGCCCCGCAATTCGAGGCTGGTCTTTGGCACGTCGATCTCGAGCTGTCTGCCGCCGGGACGCCCCGATCGGCACGGGTTTCGCCGACCGTGGACCAAGCGCTGACGGACTCATCTTCGGCGTCGGTTCCGCCGGCCCCGCCCGATCCCTCGATCCCGCCGGGGTCATCTGCCTTAGCGGCGGCGGACCCGCTCACGATCGGCCCGCTGGCCCCGGCTCGGGCGGCCGGGATCGCGCCGCGCCTCGCCGACGAAGCCGAGGTCTGGGGCGCGCTGGTCACCGGCACGCGGGACTACGCGCGCAAGAACGGGTTTCGTTCGGTGCTGCTCGGCATGTCCGGCGGCATCGACTCGGCGCTGGTGGCCACCATCGCGGCCGACGCGCTGGGCGCGGACGCGGTGCACGGGGTGTCACTGCCAAGCGGGTATTCCTCCGAGCACTCCAAGACCGACGCCGAGGAGCTGGCGCGCCGGCTGGGCGCGCACTTCCGCGTGGTTCCCATCGCCGCGATGGTGGAGCAGTTCGTCAGCGCGCTGGGGCTGACCGGGCTCGCCGAGGAGAACGTGCAGGCCCGTGTGCGCGGCACCACCCTGATGGCGATCTCCAATGCCGAAGGGCACCTGGTGCTTGCCACCGGGAACGCCACTGAGTTGGCCGTCGGCTACTCGACCATCTACGGCGACGCGGTGGGCGGGTTCGCGCCGATCAAGGACGTGCCAAAGACGCTGGTGTGGAGCCTGGCTCGCTGGCGCAACCAGCTCGCCGAAGCGCGCGGCGAGACCGCGCCCATACCGCAGAACTACATCGACAAACCGCCGTCTGCGGAGTTGCGCCCAGGGCAGCTGGACAGCGACTCGCTGCCCGACTACGAGTTGCTCGACGCGGTGCTCGCCCGGTATCTGCGCGCCCGCGCCACGGTAAGCGAGCTCGTCGCCGACGGGTTCGACGCCGCGCTCGTGGCCCGCGTGGTCGGCTTGGTGGCCGCCGCGGAGTGGAAGCGGCGCCAGTACCCGCCGGGCCCGGACATCGGCGCGTTCGGCCGTTACCGGCTGCCGATCACCAACCGGTGGCGCGAGGTCTAGCGGCGACACTCCACGGGATTCCGGCGCGCCCTCATGGCCCCCGCCAGGCGATGCTCCACCGGCGTCCGCTGAGCCCTCATGGCACCCAGCGGACGGCGCGGGGTCAGCTCTCGTCGGCGACCGACCGCCCCAACCGCCCAACCCGCAACCGGGAGCCGAAGCGGATCAGTAACCAGGCCGCGACCAAGGCCCCAACGGACGCGCCGATCGCGCCGATCGCCAGTCCCGCGATGACGTCCTGGACGTGGTGCACGTGCGCCGCCACCCGCGCGGCGGCAACCAATACCGCCACGACCCCGAACCCAAGCCCGTACCAGAGCTTGCGCCACATCACCAGCGCCGCGATCAACCCGGCCGCCGCGCTGTGGTCGGACGGGAAACCGTTGTCCGCGGCATGCGCGATCAGCGGTTTCAAGGCGGGGTTCTGCACGAACGGCCGCGGGTCGGAGTGGACCTTGCCGGCGATGAACAACAGGACCAACGTCACCACCAGGCCGACCACAGCGCCCAGGCCGAGCCGCAACTTGCCTTCTCGATGTTCCAGGAACAGCCAGACGGCCGCCACGCCAACGACCATGACCCAAAGCAGATAATTCGCCGCCCATGCGATCACCGAATCCACGCGGCCATTGTGCCGGGAAACCCGCTTGCCGTCGGCCCCCTCTCATCGGTTGCTAATGGTCTTCGGCCATCGGCGACCACCCCGCGCGCGGTTGACGCGTCCCATCCCGCGCCCCACCCCACCGAATCGGGCACTCGCACTCACCACGCGGCCAGTGATCGATCGCACATCGATCTCGCGCGCTGGACGGCGCATGATGGGAGCGTCCACACCAGATGATGCCCGGGGACCGGCGCGCCGGCCCTGAGGAGAGAGTGGGTGAGTTCGCTATGTCCACGCAGTCCGTGACAGCGCTCTACGGCGGGGTGATGAACCGGCGGGTGACGATTCGTGACCTGCAGCGCGCCAAGGACAATCACGAGCGCTGGCCGATGCTCACGGCCTACGACTTCTCCACCGCGCGGGTGTTCGACGAGGCGGGCATTCCCGCGCTGCTCGTCGGCGATTCCGCAGCCAACGTCGTCTACGGCTACGACACCACGGTGCCGGTCACCGTCGAGGAGCTGCTGCCGCTGGTGCGCGGCGTGGTCCGCGGCGCGCGACGGGCGCTAGTGGTCGCGGACCTGCCCTTTGGCAGCTACCAGTCCACTGCGGCCCAAGCACTGGACACGGCGGCGCGTTTCCTCAAGGAGGGCGGCGCGCAGGCGGTGAAGCTTGAGGGCGGGCAACGGGTCGTGCCACAGGTCGACGCGCTGGTGTCGGCCGGGGTGCCGGTGATGGCGCACCTCGGGTTGACCCCGCAATCAGTCAACGCGTTCGGCGGGTTCCGCGTGCAAGGGCGCGACGACGAGGCGGCCGACCGGTTGGCGCGCGACGCCAAAGCATTGCAGGCGGCCGGCGCGTTCGCGGTGGTGCTAGAGGCGGTGCCGTCCCGGGTCGCCGAGGCGATCACCGAGGAACTGACCATACCCACGATCGGTATCGGCGCGGGAGCGCGCTGCGACGCGCAGGTGCTGGTTTGGCAGGACATGGCCGGTTTCACCGCGCGGACCGCGAAGTTCGTCAAGCAGTTCGGCGATGTCGCCGGCGCGCTGCGTGACGCCGCGACCCGCTACGCCGATGAGGTGCGGGCCGGGTCCTTCCCCGGCCCGGAGCACGAGTACCAGTGAGCGGCTGGAATCAGCGGGCCGGTCAACCGGGCCGACTCTGACGGCTGCGCCGTCGACGCCGTACGGCGCTGACCGTTGGGCGGCGGACGAGCCGACGTGTAAGCCGGGTCCTGTCCCGCGCGCCGGGAGCGCGCGGGGGCGGCCATCCATCTCGGCCTGCCGTCGCCGACAGGCTCTAGCGGTCCACCCGCAGGCTCGGGCGGGCCGCCCTCGAACGCCTGCGCGGGCCGGCCAGGGCCGACCCTTCTGACCTTGCTCCGGGTGGGGTTTGCCGAGCCGCCCCGGTCACCCGGGTCGCTGGTGGTCTCTTACACCGCCGTTTCACCCTTACCGGCGCTCGCGCGCCGGCGGTCTGCTTTCTGTGGCACTGTCCCGCGGGTCGCCCCGGGTTGCCGTTAGCAACCACCCTGCCCTGTGGAGCCCGGACTTTCCTCGGCGCGCGCCGTCGCCGGCACGCGACGCGACCGCCCGGTCGGCTCGTCCGCCGCGTCGCCCATGGTACGGGCCACCCGCCGCCCGGGCCGGTCTGGTCTCATCCGATCCATCGCCCTGGGCCGAGGAGCCTCCGGCGCCTGCGGCCGGACCGGCCCCATGGGATGATGGAGCGTGAGCTGGGGCCTCTAGCTCAATGGCAGAGCTGCGGACTTTTAATCCGTCGGTTGGGGGTTCGAGTCCCCCGGGGCCCACCCAAGTATGCATACGGGAACCCTTGACATCGGAAGATTCGGCGGGTTCCCGGGGTGCTTCTTCTGTTCCATCACCGTTGATTTCGGTCAGGATACTGGCGAACGGCTCTGCGAGAGTGGGGTTGATCTGTTCGTCTTCGGTGATGGTGAGTTTTGTGTAGAAGGCCTGGTTGGCGAGCCGTCGCTGGTGGTCGTTGGCTCCGGCATACATGCGGTGGGCGTCCGTCAAGAGCCGCAGGGATGAGTCGAGGAAGGCTTTCGCTCCGGTGTAGTGCTGGTCGTGTTCGGCGAGTCGGCGGTCGATGTCGGCTAGCCCAGTACGAATCCGATCTTGGTGACGCTTCAACGTCGGGAGGTCGATGGCGTCTGCGAAGTGGGCGGCGATCAGTTTCTCGGATTCGGCTTCCGGCCTGGTCCGGTTTGCGGTGAGGTCGGCGAGTTCGGTGCTGCGGGCGGTGGCGTTGCGGTCGAACGCGGCGTGCATCTTCGCGGCTACGCCGTCGTAGGCCGTTTCGCTGATCGTGAGTGTCTTGTAGGTGTCGGTGACGAGGCGTTCGGCCAGTTGTGCGGGGACGGCGCGGCGGGTGCAGGTGGTTCGCTTCGTCGCGCGGCCGGAGCAGATGAAGTAGGCGTAGGTGGTGCCGTGGCGGTTGGTGGCGAAGTCGAGCAGCATCCGGGAGCCGCAGGCGCCGCAGTAGAGCATCCCCTTCAGGTGGTGGGCGTGGGTGACGTGTAGGGTCTCTTTCGCGGTCTTCGCTGCCAGGAGCGCTTGTACTTTGTCGAACAGGGCCGGTTCGACGATCGGTTCGTGGCTGCCTGGGTGTAGCGCGCCTTTGTATCTGATGACTCCGGCGTAGTAGGGGTTGGTCAGCCGTTTGTACATGGTGTTGCGACCGATCGGTTTCGCCGCGTGTTTCGGTGTCGGCAGCGTGGTCAGGCCCCGGAGGCTGACTTCGTGCAGGATGGTGAGGACGGAGTGCTCGCCGGTGGCGTACATCTCGAACGCGAGCGTGACCAGACGCGCCCGCTCGGGATCGACTTCGACGGTGCGGACTTCGCGGCCGTTCTCATCCACGAATCTCACGTCCTTGTAGCCGACGGGTGCTTTTCCGGGGGTGCCGCCTTGGGCGATCTTCTGCGTTAGCCCTTTGCTGACTTCGGTGGCCAAATTTCGGCTGTAGAACTCGGCGATCGTGGACATGATCCCGTGGACCAACATCCCCGAAGGTGTCTCGTCGATCGGCTCCGTTGCCGAGATGAGCATGGTCCCGGCGTTGATGAGCGCTTCGTGGATGCTCACGTCGTCGGCGCGGTTGCGTGCCAGCCGGTCGATCTTGTGAACGATCACATACTTCAATGGGTGCGGATGTAGGCGAGCATGTCCTGTAGCGCGTCCCGGTGGGCAGTCTTGGCTGACTCGCCAGCGTCCACGAACTCTTTGACGATGACCGCGCCCAGGTCAGCCGCCTTCTTCGCGGTCACCTCACGCTGAGCCGGGATCGAGAACCCCTCGGCGATGCCGCCGCGTTCGGCCTGCTCCCGCGTCGAGACCCGCAGGTAGACGACCGCAGACGCCTGCGCCGTATTCGTCGCTGCTGGTGCGGCGGGGTCGGTGATGGTGGCGGTCATCGTGTCCTCCTTCTGATCGGGCTGTCAGTCATTCTCGCCGGGGCCACCGACAACAACGGCAGGGGCGCTGATGCCGAAGGGGTCGGGCTGGCCGTGCCGGTGGGCTTGGTAGCGGGTCTCGGCGATATCGATCACGAGAGCGACCAGCTTGCCCACATCGACCTGTTTTCCTTCGTCTTCGCGTCTGGTCGCCCGGACCCGCACCCGCTGGTACGGGTCAGGTACCGGCTTCTTGCGGTGCGGCACACGGTGGCTCATACAAATCAGGTGTGCCCGCCGTCCCGCGACCGGGCTGGTTTCCGGGGATACCGTGCTTTCGTGGAGTCTGCTGACGCGCCTGATACTAGTGTCATACTAGATTGCCATACGGCTGGCAGGAAACCCCTTGTGCCCAACAGAAGGAGACTCTGATGGCGTATCGGCCGACGGGTAGGTCACCTGGCAGGCCGTCATACGGGTCGCGGGAGAAGCTGCTGGCGGCGATGTGCAAGCTGCTGTCCGAACGCGGCTATGCCGCGACGTCGCCGCAGGCGATCTGGACTCGCGCCGATTGCACGCGTGGCAGTTTCCAGCATTACTTCCCGGCGAAAGAGCTGATCGGCCTGGCCGCGATCGAGGATTTCACCCGCCGCGACACCGCCTACCTGCGTGAGCACCTCGACAGCGCAGTCACCGAGGCGGAGGCTGCGCATCGCAAGAACCCCGAGCCGGAGCCGGACAGTGTTCGGCGGGTGCTGGTCGAGCAGGCGCGGGCCTGCCTGTATCTGCTGTTCTCCCGACGGGGTGGGCACGCCCTGATCCGGCTGCTGGCCGACCCCGACGTGGCAGCGTCCCCGGCGCTGGTGGGCGCGACCCGGGACTGGCTGGATCGTCTGCGTGCCGAGCTTGCCCGGACGTTCACCGGCAAGCCCGTGAGGACGCTCGGGGTCGCGTTCGGGCCGAAGCAGGCTGGGGAGTTGGCGGTGCGGATGGTGAACGACGCGATGGGCGAAGCCCTCCCCTCGATAGGGCGGGTTCCACCGCTGCAATAACGCAGATCTCGGGTCACATGCCGAGGCTCGGGCCGCGCCGGTCGGGAGGCTCCGGACGACGCCGCGCGGCCCACTGGCTGGCCCGCCGCAGCGCAGCAGCCCGCTCGGCTTGTTGGGCTTGTTCGGCTTCACGACGAGCATCGGCCTGTGCTCGTTCGGTGTTGCGTTGCTCGACGTAGCGGGCGGCATCCGGGTCGGGCATCGCTTCGATCCTTGCCAGCTCGCCCCTCGCGTGCTCGGCTTGCTGCCGCCAGTCCTGGGCGTGCTGGGCGGCGGTGACCCGTGGAGTACCGAACTGGGCTTGCGCCCCATACACCCCGACCCGGAAACCGTCGCGTTCCTGCTCCTGCCGGGTGGTCAGATCCCGCAGCGTGTTCCTCGCGGTCTCGGCATCGGCTCGCGCCTGGGCCACGGAGGGCGTTGCCTCTGCCGCTTGGGTGGCGACCTGCTCAGCCCACGTCCTGTTGTTTGCTCCGGGTGTCGGGGTGCTTCCCCACGCGCGGCGAACCCGCGAAGCAACCTCGCCGTAGGCATCCCGGCTGGCGTCGGCGGCACGCCCGGCACCGCGACGACCGAACCGGCTCGCGCGGCCCACGGCGTCGGTCGCTGCGGACATCGCCTCGCGCGCGGTCTCCGTCTCTTGTCCGTCGGCGAGCGCCTGCGTCAGCAACGGAGTCAGCGTCTCGGCTCGGACCTGCGTGAGCCGGGCGTCAGCGGTTTCGCCGACGGCCTGCTGCTCGGCGCGCGCGGCGCGGTGCTCACGTTGTTGGTGGGCGAGCACGTCCGCGCCGTGCTGCCAGCGGGCCGCGTTCGCCTCCGCCTGCTCGATCACCTTTGCCAGGCGGGCCTTCTCAGCGTTCACGGTCTTCACCGGGCCGTCCTCGACAAGCCCTGCCACCGCCGCCCGCGCCTGGCCGATCGCGGCATCCAGGCCCCGGTCGGCGCGATCGCGATCCAAGGCAGTCACGAACTGCTCCCGCGCTTCGTCTTCTGAAGAAGCCACGATGTGCAGGACGTTCTGGTGTCGTCCTCTGGTCATGCCGACGTAGACGCCCGCCGCGTCCAACCCACCCGACAGAACCGTGTGCGCGGTATTAACAGTGGTCCCCTGAACGCCGTAGGCCGTGGCCGCATAGGCCAAATGCGCGTGCTGCCGCACATAGGATGCCGGGAGTTTGATGGTGTGCTGCCGCTTCCGTGCTCCCTTGCCCGAGCCTGGTCCGCGCCCGGCCTCACTCGCCCACACCGTGCCGTCTTGTTCGACGTGTTGCACGGTCCAGGTCTGCCGGTTCGCCACCCGCAACTCCGCGTCGTTCTTACGTGTCTGGATCAGGTCACCCTTGCCGACCGGCAGCCCGTCCATCCCGGTCACGGTGCGGGCGTCGTCAACCAGCCCGGCCTCGACCCGGCGGGCGCGTATCCGCTCATTCAACGCGGTGGCTTCGTCGTTGGTCGCTACCGTCACCGCTGCCGAACCCGGTGCGTCGGCCCGCAAGATCGTCACAGCCGTGTGCGCGTCGTCCTTGCTTCCGTGGACCTGGATCAGCCCGAGTTCGGTGAGCCGGTCGAACAACAGCGCCGGGTTCGTGCCAGCACGCATCTTTACTGAAAGGTCTGCGTATTCGGGGTCGGTGAACCGATGCGCGGTGGCCATGTCGTAGGTCTGGCCGTTCAGCAAGGCCGCCATGTCGAGTACCCCGCCCCGCCCGACGGCGGGAAGTTGTGCCCGGTCACCCACCAGCGCCACCGTCGCCCTGGCCTCCGCTGTCACGGTGAGCAGGGCGAGAGCAGTGTCCTGGTCGAGCATGCCCGCCTCGTCCACCACGACCCGCTCACCCGAAGCCAGCGCCATCTCGGCAGGCGGGCCGTCGAACACGATCCCGGTGTCGGGGTCGGCCTGACCGACCGCGAGGCGGATCCATACGCCGTCGCGGTTCCACCGCCACCCGTTCGCATGCACGAGTTTCGCTACCGAGTCGGCGGGAATCCCGAGTTCCTCCGCGGCGACATCGGCGGCCTTCTTCGTCGGAGCCAGCACCCGCGCAGGACGCCCCAGATGCTCGAATGCCGCAACCGCCACGGAGAGCATCGTCGTTTTCCCGGCTCCGGCAGCGCCTTCCACGATCACCAGCGGATCAGCCGACGCAACCCCCGCAGCGGCAGCTTCCTGCTGCACATCCAGGCCCCGCTCGGCCGCGAGCCCGGCGACGAGTTGCGCAACCGTCTGCTCCAGGTCGGAAGTGACACGGGCTGTGAGCAGGTCACGCAACTCCGTCTCGACCCGCACCACGGTCAGGGAAGTCCAGTGCGCCACGTGCTCCGGGGCAACCACATCCGGTGGCAGCACAGATAGGCAGTCATCGAGCGCGAGGCGGGTGCCTGCCTCGATAAATTCCCGCAACTCCTCGTGGGTTGCACGCACCCCGTGCTCGGTTATCAGCCGGGTGACGTGCTCGCGGATCGTGTGGACTGTCCAAGTCGAAGCGGCGGCGGCGCACCTGTCTAATGCGCGTGACGCAATCTCTTGCACCGACAGGTCATCGACCGCAAACACTGCTGGTTGCGCAACCCGCGCCGCAACCCCCGGCGTGTATCCGGCGGCTTGCAGCTCGGCCAGCCACCCCGACTCATGCGCCAGCGTGTCCGGCCTCTTCGCCGGTCGCTGGTGATCCCACGCCGCCGCGACCAGCTTCACCCGCGCCACCGGCCCCGGATCAACACCCGGATGCGCCGCGTCCCACTCCGCCAGCATCCGGTCCAGATTCGCCCGCACCTGCCCCGCCCGCTTGGACATGACTGTGTTGAACCGCTCCAACTCGCGGACTTCACCGGTCACCGGATCAAGCGTCAACCCATGCGCATCCAACACCGCCACCAGCTGCGGGTGCGCCGCGAGTACCGCAGTGCCGAGCGCGCGGATCGCGCCCTGCTGCTTGAACAGGGCAGCGGTGTCCAGGCCACGCCACTTGCCAGCTGCCCACACGCGGGTGCCGACCTGGAAGTGGACGTGCCGGTGCGGGTCACCGAACCTGCTGGTCCGGTGTATCACCGCGACCGTCTCCAACTGCTCGACCCTGACGATCTCCTGCTTCCCGCGAGGCCCCACCCGCGTCACCGAGTGCTGCCCCAGGAACCGGCGGATCTCCGTCACCGCATCAGCCTGCGCCGCATCGAGCGCATCGGACACATCCTCATGCAACACTGCCGCGATCGACAGCGACTTCGGGGCGTTGATCGTCATCTCCGCGAACCTAGGCGAACCCTGCCTACCCTCACCCGACATGCGCGGTATGCCCATCAGCTCACCGGTCAACGGGTTGACCCAGTTCACCCACCCCGCATAGTCATCCGGCGACAACCCCACCTCGCCGACCACCTCACCCGCACCGTTCACAGCAGTGAACCCAGCCAGAGCGACACCAGCCTCCAAGTAGTACTCATCAGCCCGGCCACGATCCGACTCCAGATACCGGCACGCATCAGCACCAGTACCCCGGAACAAGATCACCCCGCCACGCAAGGGCCGCCACTACCTCTCTCAAACCGGATAGATCAACTAGGTCGCGTATGGTCATCTATCGATGGTAGCATACGTACATTCGCTCTATGGTATGGTACTGTCTGTGTATAGGGATTCGGATGGTGAGGTGGCCGTGATCAGGTATGGCAGCGGCAGAGTTCAGTGAGCGATACGCAGAAGGTCGGGATGTGGCGGCACCAGGGCGCGCCACTAGGCGCGAGTTTGTGAGTCGCTGTCGGAGCTGGCCCATAGAATCCGGGGCAGACATCAGTGCTAGCCCGACCCCGGTACCGAGTTCGAGGAGGTGGTCAGGATGGCTTCCGTGCATGTAGCTGTTGCCCCTGGTCTCCTTCATTGGGCTGTGGAGCGGGCGGGCTGGGATGCCGAGATGGCGGAGAGGCGCGCGCCGAAGCTCGGTGAGTGGCTTGCTGGGCGGCGGCCCACCATCAAACAGTTGGAGAAGTTCGCCAACGCGACTCATACGCCTTTCGGTCTGCTCTTCATGGATGAGCCGCCAGTGGAGCAAGTCCCGATCCCGGACATGCGCACGCTTAGGAACGCTGGGGTTGCCCGGCCGTCTGCGGACATGCTCGACACGATCTACATCTGTCAGGATCGGCAGGATTGGTATCGCGGTTACGCTGTGGAACGCGGTGTTGAACCGCTGCCCTTCGTGGGCTCGGTAACGGCGGACGACAGCCCTGCTGTGGTGGCAGATCGCATCCGGAGCCTTCTGCGTTTCGGTGTTGCTGATCGCTCGGCGTTCAGCAACTGGGAGGAGGCGCTGCGTCGTGTCATCGACCGGATCGAAGACCTCGGCGTACTCGTGATGGTCAGCGGCATCGTCGGGGCAAACACCCACCGGGTGCTCAACCCGGAGGAGTTCCGAGGGTTCGCGCTCGCGGACTCTGTCGCGCCATTGATATTCGTCAACGGCGCAGACACCAAGGCTGCACAGATTTTCACGATGATCCACGAGCTTGCCCACATCTGGCTTGGCGAGAGCGCTCTGTCTGCTGCGGACATGACCGCACGGCAGGGGCAAGACGTTGAGCTGTGGTGCAACCGGGTGGCTGCCGAGGTGCTTGTGCCGCTGGCTGTTCTTCGCGGTGATTACGCTGGCGAACCCAGTCCGGCAGAACTTGATCGGCTCGCGGCACGCTACCGGGTGAGCACTCTTGTCGTGCTGAAGCAGCTCTTCACCGCGCGGTTGGTGACGTGGGAGAGCTTCGAGAAGCGATACGGCGAAGAGGTCGAGCGCGTGAAAACGATCCTTGCCTCCCGCCGGAGAGAAAACCAAGGGGGAAACTACTACTACACGCAGCCCCTGCGGCTCAGCCGCAAGTTCGCCCGCGCTGTCATCGCCAACACCTTCGAAGGTGCCACCGCCTACCGTGACGCCTACCGGCTGCTGGGAACAAAGAAACACGAGACGTTCCAGAGCTTGGCTACTGAACTCGGGGTGGCCTGATGTACCTACTCGACACCAACGTGCTTATCGAAGCCAAGAACCGCTACTACGCCTTCGACATCGCCCCCGGGTTCTGGGACTGGCTCGACCGCGCCCACGGCCAGTCGCTCGCGTGCAGCATCGACGCGGTGCGTGATGAGCTGCTTGACGGCAACGACGAACTGGCCGAGTGGGCCAAACAGCACCCAGACTTCTTTCAAGCAATCGATCAAGGCACAACACAGCACTTCGCGCCCCTAACGACATGGG
>WQZC01000026.1 GCA_009780925.1 Actinomycetes bacterium
GCGCACTCGGCCGTTCGATGAATGCGGACCTAGTCCCCACGCCACGTCGCGTGCGTTGATGTTGGCGTGCGCGACGTGTCATGGCTGGTGTGGCGACTGTGGACCAGGTGACGGTCGGGATGCTGGTGGAGGCGGTGTCGCTTCCCGATGGCTTGTCGGGCACACGGCGCGGAGGTCTGTCAGTGCGGCCCCGCACCCGCCACGATCGAAAGCCACCAGACCTCGTCGAGTGCTGCACGCGCCACTCCAGCACCCGTCCCGAGACGCAAGATGGTGCTGGCTCGACCCTCGTCCCCGGCGGCGCGCATCACAGTAGACGCCGATGACCGAGGCAATCCGCGATGGATCGATAGGGTGAAAACATGACTGAGGCGCCATTGCAACTGGCGGGCGGCTTCCCAATCTCCACAGCAGAGGACTGGGAAACTGAGGTCCTCAAGGGCCTCAACCGGCGTCGCCCGGCGGGCAAAGAATTGACCATCGAACAGGCCATGGTCCGGCTGCGCACGGTGACCGCCGACCAGCTGACCATCGAGCCGCTATACACCGACCACCCCGGACCCCTGGGCTATCCGGGGGTCGCGCCGTTCACCCGGGGCGCCACCGTGCGCTCCGGCGCGATGGACGCCTGGGACGTGCGCGCGCTGCACGAGGACCCGGATGTGGCGTTCACCAACGCCCAGATCCGCGCCGACCTGGACCGCGGGGCGGCCTCGTTGTGGCTGCGGCTGGGCGAGGGCGCCATCCCCACCGCGGCCTTGGCGGACATCCTGGCCGGAGTGGGCGCGGACACCCCGATCTGTGTCAGCGGGCCGGATCGCCGGGCTGCGGCCGCCGCGCTAGCGGCGCACTGGGCCGGCGCGGGCGCGGGCGCCGGCAACCTGGGCATCGACCCGCTGGGCGAGGCGGCCGTCACCGGCGCCGCCGCGGACCTGTCCGACCTGGCGCGCTGGGTCGCCGAGGCCGAGCGTTGGCCGGGGGCGCGCGCGCTGGTCGTCGACACGCTGGTCTACGACGACGCGGGCGCCGGCGACGTCGAGCAGCTGGCCTACGCCGCCGCCACCGGGGTGGCCTACCTGCGCGCGCTGGAGGAGCAGGGCGTGGCCCCGGAGCGGGCCGTGCGCCAGTTCCTCTTCCGGGTCAGCGCCAATGCCGATGAGTTCGCGACCATCGCGCGGTTGCGCGCGCTGCGCCGGATCTGGGCGCGCGTCGCGCAGGTCTGCGGGGCGCCCGCTGCGTCGGCGGGCGCGGCGCAGCACGCGGTCACCTCGTGGCGGATGGTCACCCGCGACGACCCGTGGGTCAACCTGTTGCGCGGCACCATCGCCACGTTCTCGGCGGCGGTCGGCGGCGCCGAGGCGATCACCGTTCTGCCGTTCGACGCCGCGCGCGGCCTGCCCACCGATTTCAGCCGCCGGCTGGCCCGCAACACCCAGCTCATCGCCGCGCAGGAAGCCAATATCGGGCGGGTCAACGACCCGGCGGGCGGGGCGTGGACGTTCGAGCGCCTGACCGACCAGCTCGCCGAGAAAGCCTGGGCGCTGTTCCAGCGGCTGGAGGCCGGCGGCGGCATGGCGGCCGCGCTCGCCTCCGGCCAGGTGGCCGAGCAGATCGCGGCGGTGAACGCCGAGCGCGCCAAGCGCCTGGCCACCCGCCGCCAGCCGATCACCGGGGTGAGCATGTTCCCCAAGGACGGCGCGGAGTCGGTCGAGACCCGGCCGCGTCCGGCCACCGCGCCGACGGGCGGGCTGGCGCCGATCCGCGACTCGGCGGTGTTCGAGGCGCTGCGCGACCGCGCCGCGGCGGCGACGCCGCATCCGGCGGTCTTCTTGGCCCGCCTCGGCGAGCAGCGCGACTTCGGGGCCCGGGAGACGTTCACCGCCGCGATGTTGGCGGTGGCCGGTTTCGACCGCCCGTCCTGCGCCGGTGGTTCCCCCGATGAGGTGGCCGCGCAGGCGGCCGCGTCCGGCGCCCGGCTGGTGATCATGTGCTCGTCGGCGAAGGTGTACGCCGAGCAGGGCTGCGCGGTGGCCACCGCGCTCAAGGCTGCCGGCGTCGGGCAGGTGTGGATCGCCGGGCGGCGCGCCGAGACCGGCTGCGAGCACGCCGCCGAGGTGATCGACGGTGAAGTTTTCGACGGCATGGATGTGGTCGAGTTCCTCGACCGGGCGATGGATCTGATGGGAGTGGCGAAATGACGATTCCCCGTTTCGACACCATTGATTTGGGCGCGGCGGACCCCGCCGCCGACGCGTGGGAGGTGTTCGACGCGCAAACCGCGTCGATGCCCGATTTCTCCAGCGGATGGGAGACCCCGGAGCACATCCTGGTGCCGCCCGTCTTCGACGATCGCGCGTACGCGGGCCTGGATTTCTTGAAGACTTTCCCGGGCCTTCCGCCGTACCTGCGCGGACCGTACGCCACGATGTATGTCAACCAGCCGTGGACGATCCGTCAGTACGCCGGCTTCTCCACCGCGGAGGAGTCCAACGCGTTCTACCGGCGCAACCTGGCCGCCGGTCAGAAGGGCTTGTCGGTGGCGTTCGACCTGCCGACGCACCGCGGCTATGACTCGGACAACCCGCGGGTCACCGGCGATGTGGGCATGGCCGGGGTGGCCATCGACTCGATCCTGGACATGCGCCAGCTGTTCGCCGGCATCCCGCTGGATCAGATGTCGGTGTCGATGACGATGAACGGCGCGGTGCTGCCGATCCTCGCGCTGTACATCGTGGCCGCCGAGGAACAAGGCGTCGCGCCCGGGCAACTGGCCGGCACGATCCAAAACGACATCCTCAAAGAGTTCATGGTCCGCAACACCTACATCTATCCGCCGACGCCGTCGATGCGCATCGTCTCGGACATCTTCGCGTTCACCTCGGCGAACATGCCGAAATTCAATTCGATATCGATCTCCGGGTACCACATGCAGGAGGCGGGCGCGACCGCCGACATCGAGATGGCGTACACCCTGGCCGACGGCGTCGAATACATTCGCGCGGGGGAGGCCGCCGGGCTCAAGGTGGACCAATTCGCGCCCCGGCTGTCGTTCTTCTGGGCGATCGGCATGAACTTCTTCATGGAGGTCGCCAAGATGCGGGCCGCCCGTCTGCTGTGGGCCAAACTGGTCCAGCAGTTCGGGCCGACCAACCCGAAGTCGATGAGCTTGCGCACGCACTGCCAGACCTCGGGCTGGTCGTTGACCGCGCAGGACGTCTACAACAACGTGGCGCGCACCTGCATCGAGGCGATGGCCGCCACCCAGGGGCACACCCAGTCGTTGCACACCAACTCCCTGGACGAGGCGATCGCGCTGCCCACGGACTTCTCCGCGCGCATCGCCCGCAACACCCAGCTGTTCTTGCAGCAGGAGTCCGGCACCACCCGTTCGGTCGATCCGTGGGCGGGTTCGGCCTACGTCGAGCGGCTCACCTACGACTTGGCGCGCAAGGGCTGGGAGCTGATCGAGGAGGTCGAGGCGGCCGGCGGGATGGCCAAGGCGATCGAGGCCGGCATCCCCAAGATGCGCATCGAGGAGGCGGCGGCGCGCGCCCAGGCCCGGATCGACTCCGGCCAGCAGCCGCTGATCGGGGTGAACAAGTTCACCATCGACAACGACGTGTTGCCCGAGGTGCTCAAGGTGGACAACACCAAGGTCCGCGCCGAGCAGATCGCCAAGCTGGACCAGCTGCGCGCCGAGCGGGACGAGGCGGCCTGCCAGGCGACGCTGGAGATGCTGACCTGGGCGGCGGCCAACCCGGACCCGGCCGACCCCGAGCGCAACCTGCTCAAGCTCGCCATCGACGCGGCGCGCGCGCAGGCCTCGGTCGGGGAGATCTCCGACGCGCTGGAGAAGGTGTTCGGCCGGTACACCGCGCAGATCCACACCATCTCTGGGGTGTACAGCTCGGAATCCGGCGACTCCGACGCGGTGGCGCGATCACGCCAGCTGGTTGAGGAGTTCGAGGCGGCCGAGGGCCGTCGGCCGCGCATCCTGGTGGCCAAGATGGGCCAGGACGGGCACGACCGAGGTCAGAAGGTGATCGCCACCGCCTTCGCCGACCTCGGCTTCGACGTGGACGTGGGCCCGCTGTTCCAGACCCCCGAGGAGACCGCGCGCCAGGCCGTGGAGGCCGACGTGCACGTCGTGGGGGTGTCCTCGCTCGCCGCCGGCCACCTGACCCTGGTGCCGGCGCTGCGCAACGAGCTGGACGCCCTCGGCCGCCCGGACATGATGATCGTGGTCGGAGGGGTCATCCCGCCGCAGGACTTCGACGCGCTCTACGCCGCCGGCGCGGACGCGATCTACCCCCCCGGCACGGTGATCCCGCAGTCGGCGATCGAACTGCTGCACAAGTTGCGCGAGCTGCGCGAGCACGGCTGACGACGGAAGCCCCATGAGTGACGGCGGCGTGCCGCTCTGGTTGGACGGGGACCAAACCCCGGGCCGGCAGTACGGGGACGCCACCCCGCCGGCGCGCGACACCCGCCGGCGGGCTCGGCCGCTGCCGAGCCCGCCGGAGCTGGCCGAAAAGGTGCGCGCCGGTGATCGCCCAGCCATCGCCCGGGCGATCACGCTGGTCGAGTCCGAGCGCCCGGACCACCACGCCTACACCGTCCAATTGCTGCGCGAGCTGCGATCGCACACCGGCGCGGCGGTGCGGGTCGGGGTGTCCGGCGTCCCGGGCGCGGGCAAATCCACCTTCATCGACGCGCTCGGGGTTCGCCTCATCGCCGACGGGCACCGGGTCGCGGTGCTGGCGGTCGATCCGTCATCGTCCAAGTCCGGCGGGTCGATCCTCGGCGACCGGACCCGGATGGGCGCGCTCGCGGCCAGCGAGGCGGCGTTCATCCGCCCGTCGCCCAGCGGCGGGCACTTGGGCGGCGTCGCCCGGGCGACCCGCGAATCGATGCTGGTGCTGGAGGCCGCCGGGTTCGATGTGGTGCTGGTGGAGACCGTCGGCGTGGGCCAGTCCGAGATCGCGGTGGCGGGCATGGTGGACACCTTCCTGCTGATCACCCTGGCGCGCGCCGGGGACCAGTTGCAGGGCATCAAACGCGGCATTTTGGAGATGGCCGACGTGATCACCGTCAACAAGGCGGACGGCGACCACGAGGGCGAGGCCAGAGTGGCGGCCCGTGAGCTGACCATGGCGTTGAAGCTGATCTCATCGGACCCGCACGCCCCCCGCCCGCCGGTGCTGACCTGCAGCTCGCTCACCGGCCACGGCTTGGCCGAGGTTTGGGCGGCGATCCTGGCGCACCGAGCCGGCTTGGCGGGAAGCGGCGACCTGGAGGAGCGGCGGGCGAGCCAGCAGCTGCAATGGCTGTGGGCGCTGGCCCAGGGCGACCTGGCCGACGCGCTGCGCCACGCGCCGACGGTCCGGGCCATCCGTCCCGCGATCGAGACGGCCGTGACGAGTGGGGAGCTGTCGGCGATGGAGGGATCGACCCGCATCCTGCGCGCCTTCGCCGACGACGTCGCCGCGGGCACGGCGTTGCCGAGCGGAGCCAACCAGCGCGGAACCGACGGCGACCCGGGTGATCGGGTTGATGTTGCGCGCGGCCGGGCCGGCGGCGCGGCACTAGGCTGAGCGGATGTGAGTGACTCCGCCGGCCCGCTGCGGGTCGATGTCCCGATACCCGAGGAGAGCTCAGCCCGCGTGGGCGAACCGGCCGGCCCGGCGGTGATCGGCACTGGGGCGGGCGGCGCGGCGGATCGCGCGGACCCCGAGGCGCTCGCCCGGGCGGCGGCCCGAACACTGGCGGAAACGACCGGCGTCGCGCGCCACGATGTGGCGATCGTGCTCGGCTCGGGCTGGGCGTCGGTCGCCGACGAGCTGTCCGTGACAAGCGTTGAGCTGCGCGTGACGGAGCTGCCCGGGTTCGCCCCGCCCGGAGTCGCCGGGCACGCCGGGACGGTGCGCTCGCTGGCCGTCGGGGGCCGGCGGGTGCTGGTTTTCCTGGGCCGCACCCACCTGTATGAAGGGCGCGGCGTGGACGCGGTGGCCCATCCGGTGCGGGTGGCCGCGGCCGCGGGCTGCCGAATCGTGATCTTGACCAATGCGGCCGGCGGGGTGCGGGCCGGGCTGGGGATCGGCGAGCCGGTGCTGATCAGCGACCACCTCAACCTGACGTTCCGCTCGCCGTTGCGCGGCGCGCGATTCGTGGATCTGACCGACCTGTACTCCGCGCGGCTGCGCGCGCTGGTCCGCGCCGCCGATCCGTCAATCACCGAGGGGGTGTACGCGCAGTTCCCCGGGCCGCAGTTCGAGACCCCGGCGGAGGTGCGGATGGCACGGGCGCTGGGCGCGGACTTGGTGGGCATGTCCACCGCGATCGAGGCGGTCGCCGCCCGGGACGCCGGTTGTGAGGTGCTCGCCATCTCGCTGGTGACCAATCCGGCGGCTGGAGTCAGCGGCGCGCCGCTGAACCACGCCGAGGTGCTGGCCGCCGGCCAGGCGGCGGCCACGCGGGTTGGCCGGTTGCTCGCCACCGTCATCGGCCAGTTGTGAGCCGGGGCACGAATGAGCCCCGCCGAGCCCACACCAGTTGCGCCGGTGCTCGACGCGCTCGTGTCCGCGCCGCCCGACCCGGCTGAGCCCGGGCCCGCGTCAACCGGCGATGCCCCCGCCGACGGAGCGCACGTGGGCGCGCCGGCCGGGTTGCGCGCCGCCGCGCGCGCCTGGATCGCCGACGAGGTGGATCCGGTGGCCGCCGACGAGCTGCGCGCCCTACTCGACGACGGCGCGTGGGATGAGTTGGCCGACCGGTTCGCCGGCCCGCTGACCTTCGGCACGGCGGGCCTGCGCGGACCATTGCGGGCCGGTCCGAACGGGATGAACCGGGTCGTGGCGCGCCGGGCCGCCGCCGGCCTGGCCGCCTGGCTGACCGAGCGGGGCCGGGCCGGGCAGCCGGTGGTCGTGGGCCACGACGCGCGCCACGGCTCGGCCGATTTCGCCCGTGACAGCGCGGCGATCCTGACCGCCGCCGGGTTCGACGCGGTATTGCTGCCGGGCGCGCTGCCCACCCCGGTGCTGGCGTTCGCGGCCCGGCGGCTGCGCGCGGCGGCCGGGGTGATGGTCACCGCCTCGCACAACCCGCGCGCCGACAACGGCTACAAGGTCTACGACGCCGACGGCGGGCAGATCGCCCCACCGGCGGACGCCCAGATCGAGGCGGCCATCCGAGCGCTCGGCGCGACCCGCGACATCCGGCTGGACGAGCGGTACACGGTGGCCGAGCAGACCATCGTGACGCAGTACGTCGCCGCTGTGGCCGGATTGATCGGCCCCGCGCCGGTGCGCCGGCCGGAGGCCGGGGCGAGCGCCGGGGCGAGCGCCGTGATGAGCCTCACGTCGCACCGTCCCACGCCGGGCACCGTTCCCGCGAGCCGCTCGGCTATCGCCGCCACCGCGCGGGAGATGCGGATCGTGCACACCGCGCTGCACGGCGTCAGCACCGCCGTCATTCAGGCGGTGTTCGCCGCAGCGGGTCTCCCGCCGCTGATCGAGGTGCCCTCCCAGTCCGCCCCGGACCCCGACTTCCCGACGGTCGCGTTCCCGAACCCGGAGGAGCCCGGCGCGCTCGACCTGGCCATCGAGCTGGCCCGCGCGCGGCGCGCCGATCTGATCATCGCCAACGACCCGGACGGCGACCGGTGCGCGGTCGCGGTTCCGGCCGGCGCCGACGGCGGCGATTGGCGGCTGCTGCGCGGCGACGAGGTGGGCGCGCTGCTCGCCGACGCCCTGATGGACCAGGGCGTCGGCGGCACCTACGCCACCACGGTGGTGTCCTCGCAACTGCTGCGCGCGATCTGCGCCGCGCGCGGGGCGCCCTACGCCGAGACGCTCACCGGCTTCAAGTGGATCTGTCGCGCCGCGCCGGACTTGGGTTACGGCTACGAGGAGGCGCTGGGCTACGCGGTGGCCCCGGACCTGGTGCGCGACAAGGACGGCATCAGCGCGGCGCTGCTGGTGGCCGAGCGCGCCGCGCAGCTGCGGGCCGCCGGGTCGTCGTTGATGGCCCGGCTGGAAGAGTTGGCCATCCAGTTCGGCCGCCACGCGACCGACCAAGTGAGCGTGCGCCTGGCCGGGCCCGCACGCGTCACCGAGCTGATGTCGCGGCTGCGCGCGAACCCGCCCGCCACGCTGCTAGACGAGCCGGTGGCGGTCACCGACCTGCTGCCCGATGCCGACCTGCTCAGCTGGCGGGTGGACGGCGCGCGCGTGGTGCTCCGTCCCTCGGGAACCGAGCCGAAACTCAAGGCGTACCTGGAAGTCATCACCCAGACCGGAGCCGACGCCACCGCCGCCCGGCTGTCAGCGCTGCGGGCCGAGACCGAGGCCCTGCTGGCTTGCTAGCGTCACCCCCATGCGAAGCGAACCGTTGCGGATCGACGGCGCCTGGGTGTTCACCCCGCGAGTGTTCGGCGACGAACGGGGCGCGTTCTTCGAGGCGTTCACCGCGGAGGCGCTTGCCGCCGCCGTCGGCCACCCGTTGGCGCTGGCCCAAGTCAATCAGTCGCTGTCCCGGCGCGGGGTGATCCGCGGGGTGCACTACGCGCTGGTGCCGCCGAGCCAGGCGAAGTATGTGCGCTGCCCGCGCGGCGCGGTGCTCGACGTGGTGGTGGATATCCGCCTCGGCTCACCGACGTTCGGCCAGTGGGACGCGGTGCGCCTGGACGACGTGGACCATCGCGCGGTCTATCTGGCCGAGGGTCTCGGCCACGCCTTCCTCGCCTTGGCTGACGACACCGTGGTCAGCTACTTGTGCTCCACCGGCTACAACCCACAACGAGAATTTGGCGTCAACCCGCTCGATGAGCGCCTCGGCCTGCCTTGGCCGGCCGAAATCGAGCCGATCCTGTCCCCCAAGGACGCCGCCGCGCCCACCCTGGACCAGGCCGCCGCGCGGGGTCTGCTGCCGGACCACTCCGAGTGTCTTGCCTACTACCAGGCGCTGGGCGGCTGACCGGACAGCCGGCGCGGCCACCAGCCGCCAGCCGGCCAGCGCAGCAGGACCCGGCCGGACACGTCGGCCGCGCCATGCGCGCCGCTGTCCCCGCCGGCGAAGGGATTGTCGCTGGCCAGCCACCAACCGTCGCCGACCCGCCGCAGCGCGCGCTTGACGACGAACCGGTCGGGCAGGTCGCGGAACCGCGCGAGCACGATGTCGCCGGGCCGCGCCCGGGCGCCCACCAGCACCAAGATGGCGTCTCCGTCGCGCAGCGTCGGCGTCATCGACGGCCCACGCACCCGGCACACCCGCAGCCCGCGCGCGAGCGGCCGGCGCGGGCGGGGGGCGGGCGGCCGAAGCCGATCCAGTCCCGCGCGGAGCGCGTGGCGCAGCCGATGACGTGGCACGGAGCAATCATCCGCCGGGTAACGTCAACGGCTGTTCTCGTCTATGGAGGCCACCACATGAGACTCGCTCGTCACACGATCATCGCCCACGCGCACTGCGACCTGCCTTGCGGCGTCTACGACCCGGCGCAGGCCCGGATCGAGGCCGAATCGGTCAAAGCGATCATGGAGAAGTACCAGCAGAACGACGACCCGGTGTTCCGCACCCGAGCGTTGATCATCAAGGAACAGCGGGCGGAACTGGTCAAGCACCACCTGTGGGTGCTGTGGACGGACTACTTCAAGCCTGCGCACTTCGAGAAATACCCGCAGCTGCACGACCTGTTCAACCGGGCCACCAAGGCTGCCGGCGCCGCCGGTGGCAAGGGCTCGATCGACCCGGCGCAGGGCCAGCAGCTGCTCGACCTGATCGCCGAGATCGACAAGATCTTCTGGGCGACCAAGCAAGCGAGCTGAGCGCGCGTCGCTGGTCCGCTCCCCGCCGTCGCGCGGGGTTATTGTGACCGCTCCCACGCGGTCGCGCCCGGGTAGGCTTTTCCAGCGTGCGATCCAGGGTCCTGGTGGTGGTGAATCCGCGCGCCACCGCGACCACCGCCCGCAGTCGCGATGTGCTCATTCACGCGCTGCGCGGCGCCGCCGAGGTCGAGATCGCGCAGACCGCGAACCGGGGTCACGCGGCGGCTTTGGCGTGCCGCGCGATGCGCGCGAGAGTCGGCTTCGTGGTCGCCCTCGGCGGCGATGGCACGGTGAATGAGGTCGTCAACGGGCTGCTCACCGACGGCGTGCATGACGGGGTGCCGACCCTTGGTGTGGTGCCCGCTGGCTCGACCAACGTGTTCGCTCGCGCGCTCGGGCTGCCCTCCGACCCCACCGAGGCGGTCGGCGCGCTGCTGGACGCGCTGCGCGCCGACCGGAGCCGGCAGGTCAGCCTGGGCCGGCTGAATGACCGCTGGTTCACCTTCACCGCCGGGATCGGCTTCGACGCCGCGCTGATCGCGGCGGTGGAGCGGCGCCGGCGGCGCGGCGAGCGGTCCACGCACGCCCTTTACGCGCGCGTCGGACTGCGAGAGTTCTTCGCCTCCGACCGCCGCCACCCCAAGCTCACCATCGAGTTCGCCGACGGCATGGTGCTCGAAAAGCAGTTCTATGCCCTGGTCAATAACACCGATCCGTGGACCTACCTCGGCCGGCACCCGATGCGCCCCACACCCGAGGCGTCGTTCGACACCGGTCTGGCGCTGTACACACGGCGCCGAATGGGCGCGGTGGGCGCCAGTGTCTCCTTGGCGCAGATGCTGCGCCGCAACCCAGGCTGGGAGCCGGGCGCCACGATTCGGTATGACCTCCCCGAGTTGATCATCACCGCCAGCGAGCCAGTCCCGGTGCAAGTCGACGGGGATCTGCTCGGGGCGCGCGACAAGGCGTCGTTCCGGTCGGTGCGTCGTGCGCTTCGAGTAGCGTTTTAAGATAGTTTGTCCTAATATTTCCTGTGGAGTAGGTCGCCGTTTGCCGCAAAACCTTGCGGAAGTGAGTAGATTTGGACACGATTAGGCAACGAGAAGGCATCTTGATCGGGGTACCGCACGTGACAAGCGTGATCAACACCGCATCGCGGTGGAAACGCTTGCCACCCACGGTGACTCGTGAAAGTATTCACAGGCGCGGACCAATCGCCGACCGCGGCTTTAGTTAGGAGACTCGAACCCATGGACTGGCGTCACCGCGCGATCTGCCGTGACGAGGACCCGGAGTTGTTCTTCCCGATCGGAAACACCGGTCCGGCACTGCTGCAGATCGAGCAGGCCAAGGCCGTGTGCCATCGTTGCGCGGTGATCCAGGAGTGCCTCGCTTGGGCACTGGAGACCGGCCAGGACGCCGGGGTCTGGGGAGGCCTCTCCGAGGACGAGCGGCGCGCGCTGAAACGGCGCAACGCCCGCGCGCGCGCCCGACTCTGACCAGCCGGAGCAGCCCCCGGGGCCGGGTCGCGTTAGTGCGCGCTATTTCAGTGGTTTCCGTACCATTTCATCGGCGATCTTTCACGCGCGTCGGTGCTCGCTGATCGGCACGGCGATGAGCGCCGTCGTGCCCGTGCCGTCGGAAGACCGCAGGTCGATCGTTCCGGAGAGCTCCGCGCCGACCAGGGTGCGCACGATCTGCAACCCGAGCTGCTCACTCGCCTCGGCGGTGAATCCCACGGGCAGCCCCACCCCATCATCGATCACGGCGACCGAGAGCCGGCCCGGAGAGCGGACCGCGTTCACCCGCACCACCCCGGCCTGATCGTGCCGGTAGGCGTGCTGCATCGCGTTCTGCACCAGCTCGGTCAGCACCAGCACAAGCGCGGTGGCCACCTGGGCGGGGACATCCCCGAACGAACCAGTGCGGACCAGCGAGATCCGACCCGTCGCCCCAGTGACATCGGAGAGCATGCGCAGCAACCGGTCGACGACCTCGTCACAGGGCACATCCTCGTCCAACGACGCCGACAGCGTCTCGTGCACCAGCGCGATGGAGGCGATGCGCCGCATCGACTCCTCCAGCGCCGCGCGCGCCTCCGGCAGGACCACCCGACGGGACTGCAACCGCAGCAGCGCCGCGACAGTCTGCAGATTGTTCTTGACCCGGTGATGGATCTCCCGGATGGTCGCGTCCTTGCTCATGATCTGCCGGTCGCGCCGCCGGACCTCGGTCACGTCCTGCATCAGCAACAAGGCGCCGAGCGGTTCGCCGTGCGGGCGCAGCGGAAGCGCGCGCAACCGCACCACCGCGCCACCGCCCTGCACGTCCTGCCCCACCGGATGGCCACCGGCGATAGCGTCGGTGATGGCGCGCGCGACATCACTGGCGTCGAACGGGTCCCCCACCACGGCGCTGGTCAGCGCGCCGACCGTCTCGGCCACCACGTTGCCGGTGACGCCCAGCCGGCGAAACGCCGACATCGCGTTCGGGCTGGCGTACAGCACCGTCCCATCTGGCCCCAGGCGGACGATCCCATCGCCGACCCGGGGGCCGGTCTCGTCCACCGCGTCGCCCGGGAACGTCCCGTCGGCGATCATGGCAGCCAGGTCGGCGGCGCTTTGCAGATACACCACCTCCAGTTGGCTCGGGCTGCGCGAACTGGTCAGCGGAGCGTCCATGCCGAGCACCGCCACCGGGCGACCGGCCCGGCACACCGGCACCGCCTCGCGACGGATCCGCAGCTCACCGTCCCACGCGGGCTCCCGGTCGCGGCAGATTCGCCCATCCTCGAACGCCACCCGCAGCGGCGACGCCGTCCCGCTGCGCCGGAACTGACCGACTTGGTCGCTCAGATGCGCGGTCGGGCCGGTGGTGGGCCGGCAGTGCGCCACGCACATGAACCCATCCCCGCGCGGGGCCCACAGCAGCAGATCGGCGAAGGACAGATCTGACAACAGCTGCCACTCGGCCACCAGACGCTGGACGTGCCCGATCTGGGCGTCGTCGAGTGCGGTGTGCTCGGCGAGCAGGTCAGACAGCGCGGACATGGTCTGTGCTCACCAAGTCTGGGTCACCTTCGACAACCCGCGCGGGCGGTCTGGGTCGTTGCCCCGGTCCAGCGCCAACTGCCACGCCAGCTGCTGCATCGGCATGATCTCCAGAATCGGCAACAACTCCTCGGCCACGCCGGCGCTGGCCAGCGGCACACCATCGTCGGCCCCGACGCACAGCACATCCGCCCCGGCCGCCCGAAGCTTGGCGACGACCGGAGCCATCGCCGCTCCGCCACGCCCGGGCGGCGCCACCACGATCACCGGCACGCCAGCGTCGATCATCGCCAACGGACCGTGCAACACGTCCGCGCCGGAGAACGCCTGCGCGGACAGGTAGCTCGTCTCCATCAACTTCAGCGCCGTCTCGCGGGCGGTGGGGTAGGAGTAGCCGCGCCCCGTGGTGACCATCCGGTCGGCGAACCGATACTTGGCAGCCAACAGCTTCGGGTCACTGCCGGCGAGCGTTCGATTGGCCGCCTCTGGCAGCGCGGCCGCGGCGAGCGGCCCATCGGCTCCAGCGATCATGAGGTAGAGCGCGAGCAGCTCAGCGGTGTAGCTCTTGGTGGCGGCCACCGCCCGCTCGGCGCCGGCCCGCACATCCACGCCCAGCTCAGCCGCCTGGGCCAACGGCGAGGCCAGGTTGTTGGTCACCGCGACGGTCAGCGCGCCGCACTCACGGGCGACCGTCAGCGAATCAACCAGGTCCGGCGAGCCCCCGGATTGGCTGACCGCGATGAACAACGCCTCGCCCAAATCTGGGCGCGCGCCGTAGACGGTCATCGTCGACGGTGACACCAGCCCGACGGGCAGGCCGAGCCGCACCTCGATCAGGTACTTGGCGTACAGGGCCGCGTGATCGGAGGTGCCACGAGCCGCCAGCAGCACGAACCGGGGCCGACGGGCGGCGATCCGGGCCGCGGTCGCGGCGATCTCGGTGGCCCCGTCGGCGAGCAAGCGAGCCAACACGGCGGGCTGCTCAGCGATCTCGGCGCCCATCAACGCGCCGGCCGCCAACGGTGCGGCCGGGCCGGCGCCGCCAGCGGGGGCATCCAACGAAACGTCATGTGTCATGGATCGATGGTCCCCCACGACCGCAACCGTCACTCAGCGCGGTGCTCCCCGGTCGCGGCCAGGGCCGCCACCTGGTCCAGACCCTCCTTGATCCGCGCGCGCAGGCTCTCCGGCGCCACGTCGCCGCCGCCCGAGCGGGCGATCAGCGACAACACGTCCTGCTCCAACCCGAACTGTCTCAGGCATGGCGCGCAGCCATCGAGGTGCGCTCTGATGCGCCCCCGCAACTGCGGGTCCGACTCGTCGTCAAGGTAAAGGAAGACATCGTTGAGGACATCAGCGCAGTCGATGCCCCCGGGACCGGGTCCCATCATCATGATCGTCACTCCACGGGCCGGCGGGCCCCTTACCCACCGGCACACATGGAATATAGCCACGCTCGCGCGCGTAGTCCGCTAGCGACTGCTGCATGTGCCGGCGCCCACGATGCAGACGGGACATCACCGTGCCGATGGGGGTGCCCATGATCTCGGCGATCTCTCGGTAGGCGAAACCCTCCACGTCGGCCAGGTAGACCACCAGGCGGAACTCCCCAGACAGCTCATGCAACGCGTTCTTGACGTCGGAGTCGGGCAAATGGTCCAGGGCTTCCATCTCCGCGGACCGCAGCCCGTTCGACTGGTGCGACTCGGCGCGGGCCAGTTGCCAATCCTCAATGGTCTCGGTCGAGTCCTCGGCGGGCTGGCGGCGTTTCTTGCGATAGCTGTTGATGAACGCGTTGGTCAGAATCCGGTACAACCACGCCTTTAGGTTTGTGCCGTCGGCGAACTGGTCGAAAGCCGCAAATGCTTTGACAAATGTCTCTTGCACCAAGTCCTCGGCGTCGGCTGGATTGCGAGTCATCCGCATCGCCGCCGCGTAGAGCTGATCTAGGAACGGCAGCGCCTCACGCTCGAACCGGTCCCGTCGTTTCTCGACGGTTTCCTCGTGCCGCACAATGCTCCCATCTGCCGGCTTGCCTGAAACAGTGGCTAACCGATCCATGTCCGGCTCTCAAAAAAAGAATACGGCGGCGCGGGCCATAATCGCTCCGGCGCGCCGGTCAGTTCCGCAGGTGGCAAAGAAACTCACGCGCGGCCAGCGCCACTGCGGCTGGATCTTTTTTGAGCGAGTGGTCCGCGCCGTCGATCACCACCACGCGCCGGCTTGGACTCGGCGGCGGCATTCCGAAGGCGTCCCGCGCGCCCTGCACCACCAGCACCGGCGCCCCGCACTCGTCCAGCTCGCCCAGCCGATGGCGCTCTGGCCGACCCGGCGGGTGCAGCGGGAACGCCAGCGCGATCACCGCCCGCGCGCCGGCGGCGACGGCGGTGCGGCACGCCACCCGGGCGCCGCTGGACCGCCCGGCCAGCACCAGTGGGCAGGGCGTCGATCCGCCCGGCAGGTTGACGCCCGGCAGGTTGACGCGCGACCGGTGGGCGAGCGAGTCGTGGGGCGCGGCATCGGGCTCCGCGCCGAACCGCTTCGGGCCCAGCTCCGGCCGGCGCCGCAACGCCGCGATCACGGCGAGCCAGGCCTGGTCCAGACGAGCGGCGGGAGCCGGCGCCCGGCGGCCGGCCACCCGATACGGCTGGGTCACCCGCGCCACCGCGAACCCCTCCCGCCAGGCGGCGGCGCGCAGCGCGAGCAGGTCCGGGGCGTCCACGCCGCCGCCGGCGCCGTGCCCGATGACTAGCAATCCGGTCGGCGCGCCGGGACTACGGCTGGCGTCCAGGTCGGCCCAGGCCAGCCCGCTCGGGGTGTCGATACCAAGCCGCAACGGATCACCCGGCGCGGCCAGGGCACTCGCGTCGGCCATCCTGGCCGGCGCGGCCAGGGCACTCGCGCCAGGCCCCCGGGCCGGCGCGGCCCGACCCGGACGCGCGGGCGACGGATCGTGCGCCGCCGGCACGGGGGGCCGGGTCATCCGGGCCAGTCCAGCGACGCCGGCGCGACGGCGGCCTCGGCCTCGCGCGAAAGCGGCGCGATGAGTTCCGGGCCGTTGTTTCCGACGTTGCCCACTGCGGCGGACACCGCCCTCGGCGCCAGGCACGGCGCGGGCATCTCGTCCAGCAGCCGGCTGGCGATCGCCGGGTCGTCGCCGGCGCAACCGAGCCACGGCGCGCGCAGCCGCGACGGGACCAGCACCGGGCAGCGGTCATGGATTTCCCCGAGCGCGTCCGGGGCCGCCCGGGTGATGATCGCGCAGGTCCACACCCATCGGCCCGGGTCGTCGGCCGGCCGGGACCGGTCGCGCCAGAGCTCATACAGCCCGGCCATCGCCAGCAGCGGCTCGCCCGGCGCGTGCAGGAAATACGGCACCGATCGACCGGCGGCGCGGTGCCACTCGTAGTACCCCAGCGCCGGCAACAGACAGCGACGACGGGCCGCGGCGGCCCGGAACGCCGGCTTCTCGGCGACCGTCTCACAACGCGCGTTGATCATTCTTGGGCCACCGGCCAGCGATCGCGACCAGCTGGGCACCAGCCCCCAACGCATGGCGCGCCGCTGCCGAATCGGCGTCGGGGCATCCGCGCCACTCGACGGGCGCGCGACGATCACGGCCACCGTATGGGTGGGGGCGACGTTCCACGACGGCGGCAACGGCGGGCCGACCGTCTCCTCGACGTCGAACTCGGCGGCCATCTCGCCGTCGGAGGCGACATTGACGTAGCGTCCGCACACCCCGCGATTATCCGTCGCGGGTCGCGGTGGCGGGTGTTGGGTTCGAACCAACGTAGGCTGAGCCGACGGTTTTACAGACCGCTCCCTTTGGCCACTCGGGCAACCCGCCGTGACGCCCCGTCAAAGACGACGGGCGACGGGATTGAAGCCTACACGGGCCGCGCACCTGGCCGCGCCCCGACCAAGCCGTTGCGGTTCAATTACCGTCCGAGAGCCCGGCACAGTGGCCCGTCACAGTGGCCCGTCACGGTAGGGAGGCACCGAAGATGGCCGACTCGTCATTCGACGTGGTGAGCAAGATCGACCGGCAAGAAGTCGACAACGCGCTCAACCAGGCGTCCAAGGAGGTCGGCCAGCGATTCGACTTCCGCGGCACCAACGCCTCGGTCGCCTGGTCCGGCGAACTGGGCGTGACCATCAAGGCAGACACTGAGGAGCGCGCGAAAGCCGCGCTGGAGGTGTTCAAGGAGAAGCTCGTCAAGCGGTCGATCTCCCTGAAAGCACTCGACGCCGGGGAGCCGCGCCCCTCCGGCAAGCAGTACCTCATCGCCTGCGCGCTGCGCCAGGGCATCGACGCGGACCGGGCCAGGAAGATCGCCAAGCTCATCCGGGACGAGGGGCCGAAGGCGGTGCAGGCGCAGATCCAGGGCGACCAGTTGCGCGTCAGCGGCAAGAAGCGCGACGACCTGCAGGCGGTGCAAGCGCTGCTGCGCGGCGCCGACTTGGACGTCGCGCTCCAGTTCGTCAACTACCGATGAAAGGCATCGTCCTGGCCGGGGGCTCCGGCACCCGCATGCACCCGATAACCCGCGCGGTCAGCAAGCAGCTGCTGCCGGTCTACGACAAGCCGATGATCTATTACCCGCTGTCCACGCTGATGCTCGCCGGCCTGCGCGACATCCTGATCATCACCACCCCCCAGGACAAGGACCAGTTCGTCCGGCTGCTCGGGGACGGCGCGCAGTTCGGCATCAATCTGAGCTACGCCGCGCAGCCTGAGCCGAACGGGCTGGCCACCGCGTTCCTGATCGGCGCCGAGCACATCGGCGCCGACACCGCCGCGCTGGTCCTGGGCGACAACATCTTCTACGGCCACGGGCTGGGCGCGCGGCTGAGCGCGGCCGCCCAGTTGACCAGCGGCGCGCTGTTGTTCGGCTACCGGGTGCGCGACCCGCACCGGTACGGCATCGCCGAACTAGGCGCCGACGGCGCCCTGCTGGCGATAGAGGAGAAGCCGTCCCAGCCGAAGTCGAACCTCGCCATCACCGGGTTGTACTTCTACGACCACGACGTCGTCGAGATCGCTCGCTCGCTCACCCCGTCCGCGCGCGGCGAACTGGAGATCACCGATCTGAACAACGTCTACGTGCGCCGCGGCGCCGCCCGTCTGGAGGACCTCGGCCGGGGCACCGCTTGGCTCGACACCGGCACCGAGGACTCGCTGCTCGCCGCGAGCCAGTTTGTGCAAGTGCTCGAACAACGCCAAGGCGTGCAGATCGCCTGCCTGGAGGAGGTCGCGTTGGTCAGTGGCTTCATCGACGCTGCGCAGGCCTACCGGCTCGGTGAGGCGCAGGGGAACTCCAACTATGGGGCGCACGTGATGGCGGTGGCCCAGGCGTACCGCGCGGGCGGCTGACGGACCGCCATCGGCTGCGGGCGGGGCGCGCCGCGGGCGGGGCGCGCCCGGCCGCTACTGCCAGAAGCGCGAGTCGCCGCCGGCCATGCGCTCCAGGCGCGCGATCCGCTTGTCCATCGGCGGGTGGGTGGAGAACAGGTTGGCCATGCCCTGACCGCGGAACGGGTTGGCGATCATCAGGTGGCTGGTGCTGACCAGCGTTGGCTGCTGCGGCAGCGGCGCGGCCTGCGTCCCCACTTCCAGCTTGTGCAACGCGCTGGCCAACGCC
>WQZC01000027.1 GCA_009780925.1 Actinomycetes bacterium
CACACCAGGTCATCGTGCGCTGGCGAAGCCTCAACAGACGCCCAGCGCCGGTGTGGCGAGTCACATCGTCGGCGGGAAGGGCAGAACCAGTCAGAATGAACAAGCCCCTGGCCGTGGCGGCATCCACCTGGCGGCGAACCATGTTCCACAGCTCCGGCGCCAACTGCCATTCGTCCACCAACCTCGGCGCGCCCCCGGCCAACAGGGCATGCGGCGCGACAGCGCGCATCTGCTGAGCCGCCTCATCGTCGATGAACACATACGACGAGGCCGCATGAAGCGCCGTCATGGTCTTGCCGCAAGCGCGAGCACCCTCGATCACGACCGCGCCCGCCGCTGCCAGGGCATCGGTCAACACGGGGTCGATCAACCGTGGGCGATAGCTCTGTCCGAGCACGGATGCGGTGTCCACACCCCAACACTAGCAACCTAGGACGAGGATTGCAGGTGTCTTAGGACGAGACTTGCAGCCAGGCTACGACGAGACTTGCAGCCAGCGCACCGGCACAGCGCCACGACCGGGACTGACGCCGTTGAGGCCGGCACGGTCGGACCGCGCAAACGCTTCCGTTGCGGGTCACGCATGCGCTTGGCGACGGCGCGGGTCAGGCGACGCGCAGGGCGCCCACCGGATCAGCCACGACGCCCGCTCCACCTGGGCCTCCGCAATCGTCACTTGGGGTGTACGCGATGAGCGCGAACACGGGGAGATCTCCGGCGCTGGATGGGTCGACGACGAGATCCGTGGTGGCGATCACCGACCCGTTGGCGCCGCTGTGCAGCGTGGCGCGCACGCGGGCGCTCCCACCACGACTGCCGGCGGCTGCGGCCGCTGCGGGCCAGCCGCGGCGAAGCTCACGACAGTGACGATCCCGCCCGCGACGATGCCGGCCGCAACAGCTATCGCGCCGACTAGCTTCAAGGCTCTCCGCGCACCGCCGCGTCCCGCCTCGATCACCGGCCCATCCGGCGAGTCGGTCCGGCTCAGGGGGTCTTCGGTCGTGTTCATCCTCCGCCTCGGCGACCCAGTCGCGGGTTTTGGCGCACGCGCCCAGCCCGTCTCCGGTCGAGGCTACCCGCGCGCGGGTGTTTCTCGCGCGCTCGGCGGCACCACGGCGCCCAGCGGCGAGTCCGCCTCCCGCGTGAACCGGGATCACCGAACACGGATCAGTGCCGAGCACTGGCTGGCAGGCCACCTGGCAGACTCAGCCCAGTGAGCTTCTGGCCGGCGGTGGCGGTCTTCGTCGCCGGCGTGTGGGCCGGAACGATCAACACCGTGGTGGGCTCGGGCACGCTGCTCAGCTTCCCAGTGCTGCTCGCCGTGGGCCTGTCGCCACTCTCCGCGAACGTCACCAACACCCTGGGCCTGTTTCCCGGCTCGTTCACCGGCGCGTACGGCTACCGACGCGAGCTGGCCGGGCAGGGCGAGCGCATCGTGCCGCTGACCGCAGCGGTGGTCCTCGGCTCGGTGACCGGTTCGCTGCTGCTGCTCAAACTGCCGCCGGGGGCGTTCAAGGCGATCGTCCCGGTGCTCATCGGGCTCGCGGTGCTGCTGGTCATCTTCGGCCGGCGGCTGCAGCGCTGGCTCGGCGCGCACAGCGCCCTGGCCAGCGAGCGGGTGACCGCGCCGCTGTGGTGCGCGACGGCGGTGACCGGGGCCTACGGCGGCTACTTCGGCGCCGCCCAGGGCGTGTTGCAGATGGGGTTCTTCGGGATCTTCCTGGCCGATGACATCCAACGGCAGAACGCGCTGAAGAACCTGCTCGCCGGGTTCGTCAACCTGGTCGCGGCCATCGTCTTCGTGATTGTGGGCAAGCACATCGACTGGGCGGCGGCCGGCCTGCTGGCCGCCGGTTCGATCTGCGGCGGGGTGCTCGGCGCGCGCATCGGCCACCGACTGCCGCCAGGCGTGCTGCGGGCGGTCATCGTCTTGGTCGGGGTCGCGGCCATCATCCGGCTGCTGGTCTGACCGCGCGCCGGGTCTCGCGCCGCTTCGGGTTGCCCCTGGCCCCCCAGTCGCGAACAACCACTCACCGTTTGATCAACTCGCGTTTCGCGCCAACTATCCGCGTCAAACGCGAGTTGATCAAGGCGCGACTCGCCCAGCCCATCCGTCAGGTACTTGACAGATGCCCAGAGGGCCGTCAGAATAATAGTCAGGCACCTGACATACAGGTTGCGACTCGATGGGAGGTCTGTGATGACCGAAACGATGGACCCGCGACGGTTGGTGGCGGAACAACTGGCGTACCTGGGCATGCTGCAACTGCACGAGCGCCGGCGGAGCCTGGCCGACCGCGCCCCGTGGCATGACCCACGCCACGGCCAGGGCCGGGTGCTGGCGCTACTGAAGATCAAGCCAGAGATCACCCAGCGCGAGCTGACCTATCTGCTCGGCATGTCCCGGCAGTCGCTGGCCGAACTGCTCGCCAAGCTTGAGAAACAGGGCTTGATCGAGCGGGAGGCGTCGGCCGACGACCGGCGGATCCTGATCGTCCGGCTCACCGAGGCCGGCCAGGCGGCCGATCAGGGGGCCGCCGCCGACCCGATGATCGGCGCGTTGTTGAGCTGTCTGGATGACGCCGAGGTGACCCAGCTGTCGGACTACCTGGGCCGGATCATCGAGAGCATGGTGGCTTCGGCCGGCGCTGAGTTCGAGGCACGCCGGGAACGTTTCGAGGAGTTCTTGCGCGAGCGCTCCGGCGGCCCGGGCGAGCCTGAGAGCGACCCACGCGATTGGGCCGGCGGCCCGGGAGGATGGGGCGGACGGGCCGGCGGTCCGGAAGCACGGGCCGGCGGTCCCCGCGGGCGACGCGGCGATCCGCGCGGACGGGCCGGCGGCCCGGGCGGATGGGGCGGCGGCCCGGGAGGACAGGGCGGCGGCCCGCGCGGACGTGAGGGCGATCCGCGCGATTGGGCTGGCGGCCCGGGAGAATGGGGCGGCGACCCGGGAGAATGGGGCGGCGACCGCTTCCCCGGCGCCGGGCCGGAGCCCGGGCCGGGCCCCCGCCGCGGCCACGATCATGAGCACGGGCACCGCCATGGGCACGGTCCTGGCCACGGACCTGGTCCCGGCCACGGACGCGGTCGGGGTGATCCAGAGTTCGCTGACTTCCAGGACTTTCCTGGTTTGCTGGGCTACCCGTGGTTCCCAGGCTTCCCCGGCGGGTCCGGCGACCGGCTGGTTCCCCCGCCGCGCGACCCGGATCACACGGACGAGGACTGACCGGACGCGTCGCCGGGTGCCGCGATCCCGCCCAGCTTCGTGATCTCAGGATTCGCGCAGGAGTCGTGTGTGTTTCCCGCGATCACGACCACCCGTACGGACCAGAGACGGAACCACATCCCCTGGCCCTCGTCGCGCGGTCCGCGCCAGCCCAACGCTGGCGCGGACCGCGCGCGTCCTTTTTCGCGCCAGTAACGTATTGAGTCGTGACCTCGCCGCTGCTTGACTCGCTCCGCCGAGCTGTGGCCGCCGCCCCGGACGACGTCCCGCTCCGGCTGCACCTCGCCGAACAGCTCATCGCGGCTGGGCTCGGCGACGAGGCCATCGCGCACCTCGCGTCAGCGCTCGAACACGATCCCGGCAACGGGCCGGCCCGCGCCTTGATGGCGCGAGCGTTGGCTGGGCCACCGCCGGCCCCGCCGCCAGCCGGCGGTGCGCTGCCAGGCGCGGCTGAGCCGACCGCCCCGCGGCCCGAGCCGCACCAGCCGATCCCCGGGCGCCCCGGACAGCCCGGGAACCACCAGCCCAGCGCCCCGCAGCCCAGCGCCCCTCGGCCCGGGGCGCAGCAGCCCGGGGCGCAGCAGCCCGGTGCCCCTCGGCCCGGGGCGCAGCAGCCCGACGACCCGTTGTCCGACGACCAGCTGTCCGACGAGCCGTCGCCAGACGCCACCCGCGCCCCCGGTTTCGACTGGTCCGCCGCCGAGGCGCAGGTTGAAGACCTGGCGGCACCGATGTTCGTCGACGAGTCGGCCGCCGCCGAACCCAACGTGTCCGCCTTCGACGCCGAGCGCTCGACGGTGACGCTGGCCGACGTCGGCGGCATGGAACAGGTCAAGGAACGGCTGCAGGCGGCCTTCCTCGCCCCGTTGCAAAACCCGGAGCTGCGCAAGTTGTACGGCAAGAGCTTGCGCGGCGGGCTGCTGCTCTACGGCCCGCCGGGATGCGGCAAGACGTTCATCGCGCGCGCCGTGGCCGGGGAACTGGGCGCCAAGTTCATCTCGGTCAGCCTCGCCGAGATCCTCGACATGTTCATCGGCGCGAGCGAGCGCAACGTCTCCGAGCTGTTCCGCTTCGCCCGGGCGCAGGCGCCGTGCGTGCTGTTCCTCGATGAGATCGACGCCATCGGGATGCGCCGCAGCCAGACCCGCAGCAGCGGTCTGCGCGGCTCGGTCAACCAGCTGCTGATGGAACTGGACGGCGTCAACTCCGCCAACGAGGGCGTCTTCGTGCTCGCCGCCACCAACCAGCCGTGGGACGTCGACTCGGCGCTGCGCCGCCCCGGCCGGCTCGACCGCACCGTCCTGGTGCTGCCGCCGGACGCCCCCGCGCGCGAGGCGATCTTCCGCTACCACTTGGCGCAGCGCCCGGTGGAGGGCATCGATCTGAAATCGCTGGCGCACAGCAGTGACGGCCTGTCCGGCGCGGACATCGCCTACGTCTGTGAGCTGGCCAGCGAGCGCGCGCTGCTCGACGGGGTGCGCACCGGTGTGGTTCGGCTGATTGGGATGCCTGATCTGCGGGCCGCGCTCACCGAGGTGCGGCCGTCCATCGGATCATGGCTGGACACCGCCCGCAACGTCGTCATGTTCGGCAGCGACGACGGAACCTACGCCGACCTGCGGGCGTACCTCAAGCGGGTCAAGCGGCTGTGACCGAGCCGCCGGTCGGCGCGCGTGTCCCCGATGCCCGAGCCGCCGTGGAGCGGGCCCGGCTGCTCATCGAGACCGGGCGGCATGAGGCCGCGCTGCGGGAACTGGGGACGCGCCTGGCACAGGCGCCGGGCGACGGCACCGCGCTTTGCCTGACCGCGCAGGCGTTGCTCGGTCTCGGGCGGCCCGAGCAGGCGTTGCAGGCGGCGACGGAGGCGGCCAAGGCCCGACCGCACGACGAGTGGCCGCTGCGGCTGACCTCGATCGCGCTGGAGCGGCTGGGCCGTTATGACCAGGCGGTGAACGCGGCGGACGCCGCTCGCGCCATCGCGCCGACCCAGTGGCGGGCGCACGTGCAGCGCGCCGATGTCGACGTCGCCCGCAAGAAGATCACCAAAGACACCTGGGCCGCCGCCCAGACGGCCGTGAAGCTGGCCCCCGGCGAGTCCGACACGCACTTCACGCTGGGCAATGTCGCGTTGGCGAAACGCAAGCGGCGGATGGCCGAGCGCGCCTACCGCGAGGCGCTGCGCTGCGACCCGGAACACGCCGCCGCGCAGAACAACCTCGCCGTGGTGCATTTGCGTCGCCATCGCCTGGGCCACGCGATCGCGGAATTCGTCCAAGCCGCCCGGCTGGATCCGACTTCGGCGCGCGCGCTTGCCAACCTTCGCGTCGCGATGCTCGTCTGGGCGCGGTACCTCACGTTCCCGTTCTGGTTGATGGTGGTGCTCGCCGGAGGAATCACCACCACTTCGAAATCGCGCCAGGGCCTCGCTGCCAGCCAGCGGCAGGGTCTCCTGCTGTGGCTGCTGCTGGCGATCTGGCTGCTGATCGTGGTGGGATACGGCTGGTGGGTGCGCCGCAGCGCCGGCCAACCGATCTTCGGGCTGGTCTGGCGGATGACTCGGCGCAACTACCAGGTGCTGCTGCTGGGCGCGGCCCTCGTGGCGGGCACGGTGAGTCTGGCCGGCGCGGCGGCCGCGGGGACGTCCCATCGCGCCGTCTGGATCACGGTGATGGCCGCTTGTGGCCTAGCGTCCTTCTACATGCCCGCGCTGCTGAACCTTCTCGACGTCGCGCAGCGCCGTCGCGCGCGCCGCGCTCGGACTCATTGATGGACGATCCGAATGCCTTGGCCATCCTCGGGATCGAATTCACCTACCAGCCCAGACGCGCACGTGATAACGCCAGCCGGCGCTGACCCGCCGGCCCGCACGCCTCGCGCGCCCGGTGGGCGTCCGCTAGGGTCGGCGCGTGAGTGGTCCGGGATCCGACACGCCCGGCGGAGCGGATCCGTCGACCCTCGACGTACCGATCTCAAGCTGGGTGGTCGCCGACGCGCGAACCGCGAACGCAATGGCCAAGGCCATGGCCACTGCCTACTGGAGCACGCCGATGGGCATCTGGCAGAGCGCCGTGCTCGTCCTGGTGGTGGCTGCCTTGACGGTTATCAACGGTGGGCACTGGATCCTTGACCTAATCGTCGCGCTGGTTGTGCTCGCGCTCGCGGCCACCACGATGCTGCTCGGCCTCCCCCGCGCGATGCGCCGACAAGCCCGCCGCCTGGCTCCGCCGGGCGCGGTGCTCGGCGTCGGGTTCGGCGCGTCGGCGGTCGCCTTGCAGACCGGCAGCGAGCGCAAAACCGCTGCCTACACATCAATCAAGACGGCCCGGGTGCATCACGATTTCATGGTGCTCACGATCGGCAATCGGTACGCGCTCACCGCGCTGCCGGCGCATTTGTTCCCCGCGACTTTCCCAGACGACGTGGCGCGCTTTCACCGCGGCTCATAGCCGGCGCGAAACTCAGCTCCCGGTTCGCGCCGTGGAACCACTTGTCCGCCCCGGGTCGCTCCGGCTCGGGGCTGGCGGCGGTTGACGGCGGGCGGCGGCCCGGTCTGGAGCGGCCCTCGCGGCGAGCACGGGTACTCCGGCCAGCGCGTCGGCCGCCGGGACGTCCCATCGCGCCGCCTGGATCACCGTGATGGCCGCGTGCGGACTAGCGTCCTTCCACATGCCCGCACTGCTGAACCTATTCGACGCCGCGCAGCGCCGTCGCGCGCATCGCAACGGAGGCCATCAATGAGCGATCCGTTGACGTTGGACAGAGCGCGGGCGCTCTTGGAGACAAAGCGCTACGAGGACGCGTTGGGTGAACTGCAAATGCCCCTGACGAAAGAGCCTGCCGATGGGACGGCCCTCTGCCTTTCCGCGCGAGCGTTTCTCGGCTTGGGACAACCAGAGCAAGCGCTGGCAGCAGCACGAGCGGCTGCCAGCGCACAGCCGGACGACGTCTGGCCGCTGCGACTCATGACAATCGCGCTGACGCGTCTGCACCGACGCCCCGAGGCGGTATCGGTCGCCGACGCCGCCATCAAGTTGGCGCCTGACGACTGGAACACCTACGCACAGCGCGCGTTGATCGACATTGAGCGACGAAAAGCCACCCCAGCAACCTGGGAAATGGCGCGCGCGGCCGTTCGCATCGCCCCAAATGAGCCGCAGGCCCATTTGCTCCTGGGCAACGTGGCCATGACCGACCACGATCTGGCACAGGCCGACGAGTCCTTTCGCGCGGCGCAACGTCTCGACCCCGAGGGCTACCGGGCCCAGAACGCCCTCGCCGCGCTACATCTTCGGCGCGACCCCATCGGCAGAGCGATCTCAGAGTTTTCGCGAGCTGTTCGGCTTGGCCCGGCCCCGAAATCGGTGCCCCGCAACCTGTATTTCGCCGTGGGCGGACTGCTGCGGCAGGTTGCGATCATCTGCGGACTCGCCTGGATCTTCGCGCTGGCCCCTGCCTTCGCGCCGCTGGATGAATCCGCGCGACGACGAACCCTGCTGGTTCTGCTCGGCATACTGCTTGTGACACTGGTCAGCTACTGCTGGCATGTGCGGCGCGTCGTGGGCCAGCCGAGCCTGGCATTTGTGTGGCGGGTGATCTGGCGCCGGGCATGGCCGCTGCTCTGGTCGGTGGTTCTCGTCGCCGGCATGGCCAGTTTCTGCGGGACTATCGTGTTCGCCCCATCGACCTCCAAACAGTGCGCCGTCGCCATGCTGTGCTGCTTATTCGTGAGCCTCATTTGTGGCGGAGCGATTCGAGCCATCCGTTTCCTGAATGGCGCCAGCTAGCGCTGACGCGCCGGCCAGCACCAGCGCGTCCGGTTCGGCTCCGTTAGAATTGGCGCATGAGCGACCCGGGATCTGAAGCCCCCGGATTGGGGGAGCCCTCGACGCTCGCGCTCTGGGCCACGTTGATGCCACTCGGCATCGCCCGGGCAATGCGCCGGCAAGCCAGCCGTCTGGCTCCGCCGGGCGCGGTGCTCGGCGTCGGGTTCGGCGAGTCGGCGGTCGCCTTGCAGACCGGCAGCGAGCGCAAAACCGCTGCCTACACATCAATCAAGACCGCGCGCGCGCATCGTGGCTTCATGGTTCTGGCGGTCGGCAATAGGTACGCGTTCACCGCGCTGCCGGCGCATTTGTTTTCCGCGACTCTCCCACAGGACCTGGCACGCTTTCACCGCGGCTCGCAGCCGGCGCGAAACCAGGCTCCCGGTTCTCGTCGTGAAACCTCTCGGCTGCCTGCGCCACCCAGTTGGGATGATCTGTAGTCGGGAGGCAACGGGGCGGTCCCGTTCGGGCGCTGACCATCCTGCCCGACCCTCACCCAAAGCGTCGCCCAACAGCTGGCCAACGCCGAATCGTCGGGGAAAGGTCCGCTAGGGTCAGCCCATGGACGCCTCCGAACACGATGCGCCTGGCTGGGCGGAGCCGACCGCTCCTGGGGCACCGGCGGTTGGCTGGGTTGTCGCCGACGCTCACACCGCAGCCGCGATGGCCCGAGCGTTGCGAGCGGGTATTTGGCGATCCACCCGGGCGGTCAACACCCTCTTCATGCTCATGCTCGCGGCAGTCCTGCTCCTGCAAAGCTCCGATGACATGGTGACCGTGGTCATCGCGCTCGTCCTGATCGCAGTCGCCCTATTGACTTTCTTGCTGACCCTCCTGATCCGATCATCCAAGCGCTCGACAGAACGATTGGCCGCGCCCGGTTCGACCTTGGGGATCAGGTTCGAAACCGAGTGCGTGACCATGCTGTTCGCTACCGGAGCAATTCGTCTGCGCTATTCCGATTTTCGGAAAGCGCGGCCATTCAAAGGCTTCATGGTGCTTTACCGCAAGAACAACTACATGTACTACGCGCTGCCCGCGCAACTGTTCCCGCCGAGTTTCCCCGCCGACCTGCAAACACTGCGCCGCCGGTGATCGACGGCAACTGCCCGCGAATGACGAAACCCAGTCGGCATCGGCTGGCGCTCCCTTGGCGCAGCCGACTCACGTCGCGTCGGCTGGGTCGTCCACTAGAGCTTGGATGGCGGCGCCCAGCAGCTCGATCGCGCGCTCGCGGCTCGCGTCGGAGGACCACTCGTCGCTCAGCGCCGACCAAGACAGCATGACGCCGCCGAGCTGGGCCGATATCAGCTGCGCGCGAAGCGCCGCGTCCCGGCCGGGAAGGCGGTCCGCCAGCCGATTGACGAACAGCTCAGCGGCGGCCTCGCTCAGGCTCTTGCGCACCGCGCTGGAGTCCGACGCCCGGACTAGAGCCGCATAACTCCGCCGAACCGATACATACCCTGGGTTCAGTACAAAACTGGCCAATCGCGCGCCCAGGGCATCCAGCGGGCCTTCGATGTCCCGGCCGGGCTGGCCCGCGATGGTCATCACCTCGATGAACAGGCGCTCCTTGGAGCCGAAGTAGCGGATGACCAGCGCCGGGTCGATGCCCGCGTTCGCCGCGATGGCTCGCACCGAGGTCGCCGCGTAGCCGTCACGCTCGAACAGCTCGCGCGCGGCGCGGGCGATCACCTGCCGCGTCAGTGCCGACGCCCGCGCCCCATGTTCCTCGCCGCCAGTGGCCATGGCCCCACTATGCCCCAGTCCAGCACGGCGCCCCAGCCCAGCACGGCGCCCCAGCCCAGGACGGCGCCGCCGCCTGCGACGGCCCCGCGGTCCCGACCCTCGCGCCAGCCCGCGGGCCATGCCGCTGCCTGGGCATGGCGTCAACACCGTTGACGCGCTTCGTCAACGGTGTTGACAAACCCGTGTCAACGGTGTTGACTAGCTGGGTGTCAACACCGTTGACACCCAGCTCCGAAGGAAGGACCACCATGCGCACGCAGCCGTTGGAAGCCACCAGCCCAAGCACGCCCTCGGCTACCCACCACTGGCCTTGGCTGATCAGCGTCGGCCTGGGGGCGTTGATGGTCGCGCTCGCCCAGACGGTGCTCATCCCGCTGCTGGCCGATCTGCCACGCACGCTGCACACCACCACCTCCAACGTCGAATGGCTGCTCACCGCCACGCTGCTGGTGGCCGCCGTGGCGGTGCCCACTCTGGGCCGAATGGGCGACATGTTCGGCCCGCGCCGCATGTTGCTGGTCGCGCTCGGCACCCTCATCGTCGGCAGTCTGATCGCCGCGCTCAGCGACAACGTGGCGCTGCTGATCGTCGCCCGGTGCGTCCAGGGCGCGTCCGCGGCGGTGATCCCGCTGGGCATCGGGTTGTTGTCCCGGCTGCTCCCGCCCGAGCGGGCCGGCGGCGCGGTGGCCATGATCAGCGCGATGCTCGGCGTGGGCGGCGCGCTCGGCCTGCCGCTGGCCGGCCTGGTCGCAGAGCGCTACGACTTCCACATGCTGTTCTGGATCCTCGCCGCCGGTGGCGTCGCCGCCCTCATCGGCATCGCGCGCACGGTCCCGGAGTCGCCCAGCCGCAGCGGTGGGCGCCTGGACCTGCCCGGCGTCGTCCTGCTCGCCGGCGCGCTGGTGTCGCTGCTGCTGCCGCTCTCACAGGCCGCCGAATGGGGTTGGACTTCACCGGCAACGCTCGGCCCGCTGGCCGGGTTCGTGGTGCTGCTGGCGGTGTTCGGCTGGTGGCAGACCCGCGCCGCCACTCCCCTGGTCGATCTGGCGACGCTTCGGATCCGACCCATCGTGGTCACCAACGTCGCGTCGCTGCTGTTCGGCTTCGCCCTGTTCGCCTCGTTCATCGGGACCGCCTCGTACGTGCAGGCGCCCAAAGCAAGCGGCTACGGCTTCGGTTCTTCGATGATGGTCAGCGGCCTGGCGATGCTGCCGGGCGGGCTTTGCATGCTGGCGCTCGCGCCGGTCGCCGCCAGCTTGATCAAATCGTGGGGCGCGCCACGCACGCTCGCCCTCGGCGGTGGGATCGTGGCCGCGGGCTGGCTGATGCGCGCGGTCCTGACCGGCTCGTTGGCCGAGATCGTCATCGGAACCACCATCGTTGGCATCGGCACGGGCATCGGCTACGCGGCCATGCCGTCGCTGATCAACGCGAACACCCCGAGCGGGCAGCTGGCCGCCGCCAACAGCCTGAACACGCTCATCCGCTCGATCGGCAGCTCGCTGGCCAGCGCGGTCGGCGGCAGCGTGCTCGCCGCGTTCACCGTCAGCCTCGGCGGATTCGCGCTGCCGTCGCTGACCGCGTACCGGTTGCTGTTCGTCGTGTGCGGGGCCGCCGCCGTGCTCGCCGCCACCGCCGCGCTGACCATTCCGCACCGCCAGCCCGTCGGCCAACCGAGCTGACGCTCCAGCCCGGGCTCGCGCGCCCGTGGCGCATGAGATGCGGTCCAGATCGGGGCGCCGTCCGGGACGCGGGTGGCGCCCCGATCGCCGCGGCGGCCCTGGCCCGCGTCGAAGCCTCAGCGCGCGACAGCGTTGCACACTATAAACAGTGATGTATACTCTAAACATGGTGAGCGCCGGGCGGCACCGAAGATTGCGGTTTGGTCCACACCAAAGGTGCCTGAGCACACCGCTGAGGCCATCCGTCGTTTCGCCCACGCACATACCCACTGAGAAGGAAGCTGCGTCATGAGTGTGCACGAGTTCACCGCCTACCTGGACCGAGAGCCGGACGACGACGAACTTGACGCGCTGTTCGAGGCGGGCCTGGATGACGCCACACCTGAATTCGGAGGCGGTGTCGGGATGCTGCACGTGGCTCGCGAGGCCGCCCGCCTGGACGACGCGATCGTCACCGTCGTCGACAATGCCGAAACCGCCGGGTTCCGAGTGGTTGCCGTCGAGGACGAAGACATCGTGAGTCTGAAGACAATAGCGGCGCGCACTGGGCGCACCTATCAGAGCGTGCGCAGCCTCGCCACCGGGCAGCGTGGTCCTGGCGGGTTCCCGATCGCTATTTCCGGCGACGGCTGGTCGCTGTACTCGTGGACCGCGGTCGCGGACTGGTTCGCCCGCCACTACGGCAACAACCTCGCAGTGGACGACCGGATCCGCACCCTGGCCGCCGCAGATCACCTTCTCCGCGCGAGAGCGCTCGTCCCCAACCTGGAACACCTGCTCGCCGTGACCCGCTGACCAGATCGCAAAGCGCCCTTATCGAGCGCTGCGGGTTCGATGGCACCACCGACAACACATGCGCGACCGCCGTTGCCGCTTCGTGCCGGCCCGAACCGCGAGTAGAATCCACCCATGGCCCTTAAGAGGCCGAGCACTAGGGCGCGGAAGTCGCGCCGCCGCCAACCCCCATCCGACGTCGAGGCGCCGATCTCGGACTGGGTGATCGCCGATGAGCACACTGCGCGCGCGATGGCCCTCGCGATGTGGTCCGCGACATGGTGGCGGATGGTTGTCATTTTCGTCCTTCCACCAGTGGCTGTGCGCGTGGGCACCTGGGTGCTTGCCGGAGATCCGATGCGGGGCAGTTGGCGCACCGTGTTTATCGCACTCGCGATCTGGACGCTCGGGCTATGCGTCATCTGGTCGACGTGCCTGACTGTCTATGCAAAGAAACGAGCCCCCAGCGGCGCAATACTGGGAGTTGGGTTCGGCGATCAAACGGTCACCATACAATTGGCCACCGGGACCCGTCGTTTCCATTACACCAAATTCTACAGCGCGCGAGTGTCTCATGGATTCATGGTGCTGTTCCGCGCAAGTGTCCTAACGCTCGTGCCCCTCGCGCTTCCAGCGCAGCTGTTCTCGCCAGACCTGCCAAGAGACCTCAAAGCCACGCGCCTCAGATAGCGCTGCGCGGCGCATCACCCGGATGCCATCCACAAATGTGCCGTGCCCTCCCGTCCCGTACATCACCCACACGCCACGGGTCCGGCGCCTGCTCGATGTCGCCAGCGCCCGGTGGCCCGACACCAAGGCGTCGACGTTGATGATCAACCTCATGGAACTGGGGGCCGATGCCGTTGCCAAGGCGGCCTCGGACGCAACCGAGGGCGCGCGGGTGACCGCGCTCGAACGGCTCGCCGACGAGATCGACGCCGACTACGGGCACCAGTACGCGGACGACTACCTGGACGAGGTTCGCGACGGATGGGGGTGACCATCGTCCTGGACGCCCGCGTCCTGATCGCGTTCTCGCGCCGCGACCATGAGCACCACCACCGGGCGCTGAGCATCCTGGCCCGGCCGAACGCGGAGCTGGTCGTCAATCCGGTCACGATGGCGGAGTATTTGATCAAGCCGGCCCAGCGGGGCCGCGACGTCGAGGCCGACATGAATCGATTGTGTCGGCAGGCGGCGATCCGCGTGGTCGAGGAACCAGAGCTCACCGGGACCGCCCCCTGGCCGGTGTCGCTGGCGCGCACCCGTGTCGAGACCGGCCTGAAGATGCCCGACACCATCGTGCTCGCCACGGCGGAACTGCTCGACGGACGAGTCGCCACCTTCGGTGAGGCGCTCCGCGAGGCCGCGCGCGCCCGTGGTCATCTATTCGACGACCTCACCCACGAAACAGCCGGGTAGCAGAGCCGGGGCAAACAGGGCAGGGCCGGCGGAATGACCGGCGGAACAGAACGGTCAGTCCCCCGCCGGCGGGGCGAAGGGGTTGCGGATCGCGACGCCCGCGATGCGCTGGCCGGCGTTCAGATCCTCGGTCCAGAGCGTGTCGCAACCAGACGCCGACGCGCTGCGGACGATCATCGCGTCCCAGAACGAGAGCTGATACCGCGCCGCGAGTTCGGCGGCGGCGAGCACGTCGTGGGCGAGCGGCGCGTGCACGGTCCACCGGCTCAGCACCCGCAACCGTTCGCGCGCCGCCTCCGGCGTCAGCGGCTCGGCGATCTTGCCGACCGCGTTGACATAGAACTCTTGCAGCACCTGCACCGACAGCACTCCGGTCCGCGCCCGACCGAGCCGGGACACCAGCGCCAGAGCCCGCTCATGCCGGGCGCCAGCGCTGGCGTCATAGGCGTACAGCAGGACGTTGGTGTCGACGAACTCGCCAGTCATCGCCGACGCGTCCCGTCGCGCCCGGCAGCCGCGCTCATCGCGCGTGCAGTTCGTCGCGGGTCCAGATGACCTCGCCGACCCGCAACCCGACCCCGTCGGCCATCAGCCGCTCCTCCCGCTGCCAAAGCTGCGCGTAGTCATCCACCGGGCCGGTCAGGGCGGTGAGCAATTCGGCCACCAGCGCGGAGACCGAGGTGTCGCGCTGCGCCGCGAGCACCTTGGCCCGCCCGATCAGTTCCGCGGGCATGGTCAGCGTGATGGTCCGAGATGCCACGTGTTTCAGTGTAGCACTGAAACACCGCCAGGCTTCCCGCGTATTGTGACAAGAGTCATACCGACTCCGGGAACGTGAGCGGCATCGGCTCAGTTCTGTTGAGTAGAAGCTCATTCGTAATCTTGAGGAGTCGTACATGGCACGAGCGGTCGGCATCGACCTGGGCACCACCAACTCCGTCGTCGCGGTCCTGACCGGCGGCGAGCCGGAGGTCATCGCCAACGCCGAGGGCGCGCGCACCACCCCTAGCGTGGTCGCGTTCGCCAAGAACGGCGAGGTTTTGGTAGGCGAAGTCGCCAAGCGGCAAGCCGTCACCAACGTGGACCGGACCATCCGTTCGGTCAAGCGGCACATGGGTGAGACGAGCTGGCACGTCGACATCGACGGCAAGAAGTACACCGCCCCCGAGATCAGCGCGCGCGTGCTGCAAAAGCTCAAGCGCGACGCCGAGTCGTACCTGGGCGAGCCGGTCACCGACGCGGTGATCACGGTGCCCGCCTACTTCAACGACTCCCAGCGCCAGGCCACCAAGGACGCCGGGCAGATCGCCGGGCTGAACGTGCTGCGGATCATCAACGAGCCCACCGCCGCCGCGCTCGCCTACGGCCTGGACAAGGGCGAGAAGGAGCAGACGATCCTGGTCTTCGACCTCGGCGGCGGCACCTTCGACGTGTCGCTGCTGGAGATCGGCGAGGGCATCATCGAGGTCAAGGCCACCAACGGTGACAACCGCCTCGGCGGCGACGACTGGGACCAGCGCGTCATCGACTGGCTGGTGGACAAGTTCAAGGCCGCGCACGGCATCGACCTGACCAAAGACAAGATGGCCATGCAGCGGCTGCGCGAGGCGGCCGAGAAGGCCAAGATCGAGCTGTCCGCGTCCCAGCAGACCTCCATCAACCTGCCCTACATCACCGTCGACGCGGAGAAGAACCCGCTGTTCCTGGACGAGACGCTCTCGCGCGCGGAGTTCCAGCGGATCACCTCCGACCTGCTGGAGCGGGTCAAGACGCCGTTCCGCAACGTGATCAAAGACGCCGGGCTGGGCCTGGACAAGATCGACCACGTGGTGCTGGTGGGCGGCTCGACCCGGATGCCCGCCGTGGTGGAGCTCGTCAAGGAGCTCACCGGCGGCAAGGAGCCGAACAAGGGCGTCAACCCCGACGAGGTGGTCGCGGTCGGCGCGTCGCTGCAGGCCGGCGTGCTGCGCGGCGAGGTCAAGGACGTGCTGTTGCTCGACGTCACCCCGCTGAGCCTGGGCATCGAGGTCAAGGGCGGCATCATGACCAAGCTGATCGAGCGCAACACCACGATCCCCACCAAGCGCTCGGAGATCTTCACCACCGCCGACGACAACCAGAACTCGGTGCAGATCCAGGTTTACCAGGGCGAGCGGGAGATCGCGGCCTACAACAAGAAGCTGGGCATGTTCGAGCTGACCGGCATCCCGCCGGCGCCGCGCGGCATCCCGCAGATCGAGGTCACCTTCGACATCGACGCCAACGGCATCGTGCACGTGCTGGCCAAGGACCTGGCCACCAACAAGGAACAGGGCATGACCATCACCGGCGGCTCGGGCCTGAGCAAGGACGAGATCGACCGGATGATGCGCGACGCCGAGGCGCACGCCGACGAGGACCGCAAGCGCCGCGACGAGGCCGAGGCCCGCAACCTGGCCGAGTCGCTGCAGTTCGCCACCGAGAAGTTCCTGACCGAGAACGGCGACAAGCTGCCCGCCGACAAGCGGGCCGAGGTGCAGTCGGCGCTGGACGGGCTCAAGACCGCGCTCGGCGGGACCGACCTGGACGCCATCAAGACGGCGCAGGACAACCTGTCGCGGGTGGCGCAGGAGGCCGGCGGCGCGATGTACGCCTCGGCCCAGCCCTCGGCGGACGGCGATCCCGGCGCGGCGGGTCCCGGCGGCCCGGGTGGCCCGGGCGCGTCCTCCGGCCCGTCCGATGACACCGTGGTGGACGCCGAAGTGGTCGACGAGGGGCCGCAGCAGTGACCCCAAGGACGGCGAGCGAGCATCGCGGCGCCCGTCCGGGCGCGCGCGGCGGAACCAGGACGGCGGCGAGCGATGGCTGAGCATGAAGAGCCCGTGGTGATCCGCGACAAGCGCAAGGTCGACCGGCCGGCGGCGCCCCCCAACGCGGGGGAGCCGCCCCAACCGGCGGCTTGGCCCACCGGGGAGGCGACCGCCGGGGCGTCCGCAGAGGCGACCGGCGTGCCGGCCGGCGACGAGACCGGTGTCGGCCGGCACGCCGCCAGCGAGGAGGCCACCGCCGAGCAGGAGGGCGTGCTCGCCGCGCTCCAGGCGCTACTCGACGAGCGCACCGCGGATCTGCAACGGGTGCAGGCCGAGTACGCCAACTACCGCAAGCGCGCCGATCGGGACCGCCTGGCGGCCGGCGAGGTCGCCATCGGCCGGGTGCTGGCCGAACTGCTGCCGGTGCTCGACGACATCGACCGGGCCCGCGCGCACGACGACCTGACCGGGGCGCTCAAGGCGGTGGCCGACCACCTGGACCTGATCTTCGGCAAGCTGGGCCTGGTCACCTTCGGCGCGGTCGGTGACCCGTTCGACCCGGCCGTGCACGAGGCGATCACGCACGCCGAGAGCGACGACGTCACCGAGCCCACCGTGACCATGGTGCTGCGCCCGGGCTTCCAGCACGGCGACCGCCTGCTGCGCGCGGCGATGGTCGGGGTGACCAGTCCGATCCATCAGCCACCAGAAACCGCCCCACCGCAGTCAGCCAGTCCGGGCGCGGGCGGCGGTCAAGACGACTAGGCGCGGTCCGGGGATGGGTGGTCGCGCAGGGATCAAGCCTGACCGCCCGGAGCGGGCGCCCATTCCCAGACCGACAGCGACATGGGAGCTGATCATCCGGTGAGCACCAAGGACTGGCTGGAGAAGGACTACTACAAGGCGCTGGGGGTCACCAAGGACACGCCGGCGGCGGACATCAAGAAGGCGTATCGCAAGCTCGCCAAAGAGCTGCACCCAGACAAGAACCCCGGCAACAAACAGGCCGAGGAGCGGTTCAAAGAGGTCTCCGAAGCCTATGACGTGCTCTCCGACGAGGCGACGCGCAAGGAGTACGACGAGGCCCGGTCGCTGTTCGGCGGCGGCGGGGCCGGCGGGTTCCGCGGCTTCCCCGGCGGCGGCTTCGGCCCGGGCTACAGCGGCACCGCGACTTTCGACGTGTCCGACTTGTTCGGCGGCGGCGCTGGCGGGGCTGGCGGCATGGGCGGCGCCGGCGGGCTCGGCAACCTGTTCGGCGACCTGCTGGGCGGCGGCCCCCGCACCCGGACCCGGCAATGGTCCGCCACCCCCAGCCGGGGGCAAGACGTCAACGCCGAGGTGAGCCTCGGCTTCGACCAGGCGGTGCGCGGCGCCACCTTGCCGCTGCAGCTGTCCGGGCCGGGCGCGTGCCCCGCCTGCCACGGCAGCGGGGCCAAACCGGGCACCGCGCCGCACCCGTGCCCGGCCTGCCAGGGCTCGGGTTTCATCAGCCACAACCAGGGCGCGTTCGGGTTCAGCGAGCCGTGCCGGCAGTGCAAGGGCAGCGGCCGGATCGTGGACAGCCCGTGCGCGGACTGCGCCGGCTCGGGCGCCTCCACCCAGACCCGAACGATCACCGTCCGGGTGCCGGCGGGGGTGCGCGACGGCGCCAAGCTGCGCATCGCTGGCAAGGGCACCCCCGGGCGGCGCGGCGGGCCGGCCGGCGACCTGTACGTGACCGTGCGCGTGACCAAACACGAGCTGTTCGGCCGGGACGGCGACGACCTCACCCTGACCGTCCCGATCACCTTCCCCGAGGCGGCGCTCGGCGCGACGATCACCGTGCCCACGCTGGACAGCGCCGTCAAGTTGAAGATCCAGCCGGGCACGCCGTCCGGTCGCACGCTGCGGGTGCGCGGCCGGGGCGTCCCCAAACGGGGCGGCGGGCACGGCGACCTGCTGGTGAAAGTCGAGGTGGCGGTGCCGACCAAC
>WQZC01000028.1 GCA_009780925.1 Actinomycetes bacterium
GCGAGCGCCGCGACCACCGGCAGGAACAGCGCGAGCGGCCACAGGCGCAAGGCGACGTAGGGCTTGGCCTGCTGTGGCCAGGACAGCGGGGAGAACCAGGACCATGCCGCGCTGCCCGGCGCGCCCGAATGCGTCACATCGCCGAGCACGCGCAGCAGGAACACCACCGCGAGCGCCGCGAGCCCCGCGCCAACGGCCCCGCGACCGGTCTGGGCGAGCTGCGCGGTCACGGCGCCGACCAACGTGAAGGTCACCCCCACCGCGAACAGCCCCGCGCCCACCGCCCAAGATGACGCCGCTGCCGCGGGCGAGCCGGCGGGCACCAGCGCGGTGAGCGATGCGGCGCTCGCCACCGCGATCACCGCGTTGAGCGCGATCACACAGCCAAGCGTGGCGACCAGGCCGGCGCGGCGCCCGGTGGCCGCCGCGCCCACCAGCTCGGCCCGCCCGGACTCCTCCTCGGCGCGGGTGTTGCGCACCACCAGCAGCACGCTCATGATGGCGATGATCAACATCAGCATCATCAGGTCCTCGTTGGCGACCATCGCGCCGATCGTGTACCGCTCGCTGCCGTAGCCCGGGCCGCCGAAGATGATGCCGGTGGCGGTGCGCATCACGGCGGCGCGGGAGGCCAGTTCGGCCGGCGTGCGGTACACCCCTTTGACGGCGCCGACAACCACCGCGAAGACGCCGACCAGACAGACCGCCCAGGTCGCCATCCGAACCCGGTCGCGCCGGAGGATGGCGCCAGCCAGCACGCCGGCGTTGGCCAGCGCTCCGCTGCCGGTGCTCATGCGCGCCCCGTCGCCCCGTCGGCGGCCAACTCGTCGCCGTAGTACCGCAAGAAGAGGTCTTCCAGCGACGGTGGCGCGCAGACCAGCGCGCCCACTCCGAGCGGGCCGATGGCCCCGATGATGTCGGGCAGGCGATCGTTGTCGACGGTGAAGCGCGTCGGGGCGCCGGGGACGAAATCATGCACCCCGGCCAGCGCGGCGAGCGCGGTGTTGTCGCGCGCGGTGGTCAGCTCCACCCGGGTGCGGGTCAGATGCCGCAGCTCGGCCAATGTGCCGGACTCCATCACCTTGCCCGCGCGGATGATGGTGACCACATCGCACAGCTTCTCCACCTCGGCCAGGATGTGGCTGGACAGCAACACCGACGCGCCGGCCGCCTTGACCTCCCGCACGCAGCTGGTGAACACCGCCTCCATCACCGGGTCCAGGCCAGCGGTCGGCTCGTCGAGGATGAACAGCTCCGCATCGGTGGCGAAAGCGGCGACCAAGGCGACTTTCTGCCGGTTGCCCTTGGAGTAGGCGCGCACCTTCTTGGTCGGGTCGAGCTCGAACCGTTCGATCAGCTCCGCTTTGCGACGCTCGTCCAGGCGCCCGTGCAGCCGGCCCAACAGGTCGATGGTCTCCCCGCCGGACAGCGACGGCCACAGGCTTGTCTCGCCCGGCACGTAGGCCAGGCGCCGGTGCAGTCGCACCGCGTCGCGCCACGGGTCGCCGTCGAAGAGCTTGACCCGGCCGCTGTCGGCGCGCAGCAGCCCGAGCAGCACCCTGATGGTGGTGGACTTGCCGGCGCCGTTGGGGCCGAGGAATCCGGCCACGGCGCCGGGTTGAACGGTCAGGTCCAGTCCGTCCAAGGCGCGCGCGCGACCGAAACTCTTGATCAGGCCGTGCGCTTCGATGACCGGTGCGGTGTCGGTTGTCATGGTGGCTCTCTCATGCCTGGCTGGTCGGTCGTGCCCAGCGTCGATTGTCGCCGGTCCGATCGGCTCGGGGGTAGGGGCGCCGACGGCGCGCCATTGGTCAGCGACGTCCGGCGCGCTCAGTCGGCGGCCTCCCGCGCGGTCAGTCAGCGGCGTCCGGCGCGATCAGTCGGCGGCCTCCCGCGCGGTCAGTCAGCGGCGTCCGGCGCGCGCGGTCGGCAGCCACGCCGGGTGGTCAGCCGGGTGGGGGTGGGTCTGTACAGTAAGGCTCTGCCTAACTGGGTCGTGCGGACCATGCGTGAACGTCATCGGGAGTATGCGGAATCTGGTGTCGCGAGTGGCAACAGTCCTCCGCTTAACCCCTCGGCGGGACGGTCCGGGCGACCTGGCCCTGCTCACGTCTGGATCGCTTATCGTGACTGCTCCCCAGCCCTTGTTCCCCGGAACACCCGACGTCATCAATGGAAACGCCGCCGTCGCGCATGTGATGAAACATGTGTGCGGCGGGGTGATTGGGTATCCGATCACACCGTCCACGGAGATCTCCGAGACTTTCGAGGCCGCGCGGGCCGAGGGCCAGTTGAACGTCTGGGGCCGGCACCCCTTCTTCGTGGAGGCCGAGGGGGAGCATTCCGGGCAAAGCGGTGCGTTGGGCGCGGCGCTCGCCGGGGGCAACTTCGTCTCCAACGCCTCCTCCAGCCAGGGCATCCTGTACGCCCTGGAGTCGCACTACGTGACCGCCGGCAAGAAGGTCGGGGGGTTTGTGCTGCAGGTCGCGGCGCGTGTCGTGTCCAAACACTCGCTTAACGTGATGGCGGGGCACGACGACGTCTACGCCCTGCTGCCCGCCGGCTACACGATCCTGTTCGGGTCCAACCCGCAAGAGGCCGCCGACCTGGCCGCGATCGCCTTCCGCGTCTCCTCGCTGTCGCTGATCCCGGTTGCCAACACCATGGACGGCTTCGCCACCAGCCATGTGATGAGCGAGGTCGCGCTCCCCGAGCCCGAGCTGCTCAAGCGCTTCCTCGGTGATCCGGCCGGGCGCATCCCGTGCCCCACGGTCGCCCAAGAGCTGCTGTTCGGGGCCAAGGGCCGGGTGTTCCAGCTGGGCCAGTACCTCGACCGGCACGCCAGTGACTTCCTCCCCGAGGACGCCGCGGCGCTGCGCGCGCTGCTGGAGGCCAATGCGGCCGAGGTCGAGGCGGACAACGCGGGTGAGATGCTCGCGCGGACCGACGCGTGGGTGCCGGAGGACCTCCGCGCGCAGTGGCGCCGGGCGTGGGTCAACGCCTGGTCCAAGGGCACCCGTCAGCTCGCGCCCGCGCTGGTGGATCCGCACAACCCCGGCCTGACCGGGCCGGTGCAGAACCAGCCGGACTTCCAGGCCGGCGCGGCCGACCACCGCACCCACTTCGTCGCCGCGGTGCCCGCGCTGGCCCGCCAGGCGATGGACGAGTACGCCGCGCTGACCGGTCGGCGTTACTCGCCGGTGCAGGCATATGACTGCGCTGACGCCGACTACATCATGGTCGGGCTCGGCTCGATCACCGATGACGTTCGCGCGGTGCTGCCGTACCTGCGCGCGAGCGGGCTGAAGGTCGGCGTGGTGTCGATCAAGCTGCTCCAGCCGTTCCCCGAGGCCGAGCTGGTCGCCGCGCTCGGCGGCGCCAAGGCGGTGACCGTCCTGGAGCGCTCCGACGACAACGCGTTGACCCGTCTGGTGAGCCAGGCGCTGTTCCGCGCCCGGGCGAACGCGGTGGCCGCCGACCAGTTCCCGGGCGTCCCGCCGCTGGCCGACAGCCCCCGGCTGACCACCGCTATCTTCGGGCTGGGCGGACACGACGTGCAGCCGCGCCACCTGGTGGCCGCGTTCAAGAACATGGTCTCGCCCACCGGCTCGCCGTTGGTGTACCTCGGCTCACAGTTCTTCTCCGAGAACCCCGCGCCGACGATGGCGCCGGTGCAGCAGCGGTTGCGCGCCGCCTATCCGGAGACCGAACTCATGGCGCTGACCACCGAGGAGAACCCGCAGCTGCTGCCGGCGGACGCGTTGCGCATCCGCTTCCATTCAGTGGGCGGTTACGGCACGGTGGCGACCGGCAAGCTGCTGACCGACATCCTCGCCGGGGTGCTCGGCATGCACTCGAAGTCCGCGCCGAAGTACGGCTCGGAGAAGAGCGGCGCGGCCACCAACTACTACATCACGCTGTCCCCGGAACCGGTCCTGATCACCAACGCCGAACTGGAGGACGTCGAGGTCGTCATCTCCCCGGACCACATGGTGTTCTCGCACACCAACCCGCTCAAGGGCCTGGTCGCGGGCGGCACCTTCGTGCTGCAGTCGAACCTCGAGCCGATCGACGTGTGGCGCGCGCTGCCGGCGCACGCGCGCCGGACCATCCGCGACAAGAAGGTCCACCTGTTGGTGGTGGACGCCTTCTCGGTGGCCAAACGGCACGCGCCGACCGCGGATCTGGAGACGCGCATGATGGGCATCGCGTTCATCGGCGCGGTCGCCGGGCATGTGGACCGGATCACCCGGGGCACCGACCTTGATGTGATCTTGGCCAAGGTGCGTCACGAGCTGGAGAAGAAGTTCGGCCGCAAGGGTGACGCGGTGGTTGAGTCGAACATGTCGGTGATCATGGACGGGGTGCACGCCACCGCCACGGTGGACTACGACGCGGCGGAGTTCCTCGCGGTGGACGCCGAACCGGCCGTGGCCCGCGCCCGGACGGTCGCGCTGTCCGCCGCGATGTGCCCGGCCGCGTCGCAGGCCCGGCCCACGGCGCTGTTCGACCCGGCCTATTACGAGGAGCTGATCGCCCGGCCGTTCCGGGAGGGCACCATCAGCGAGGCGCCCGTGCTGCCCGGAACGGGACTGTTCATTCCCAGCGGCACTGGGGTGAACAAGGACAAGGGCATCTTCCGGCGCACCGCGCCGATCTTCGACCCGACTGGCTGCACCGGCTGCCTGGAGTGCGGGATCGTCTGCCCGGACACCGCGATCCCCAACACGGTGCATGAGATCCGCGATCTGCTGGCGGCCGCGATCGACGCCGCCGGCGCGCCGGACGCCGCGCGGGAGGAACTGCGCGCGCTGGCCCACGACTGGTCCGAGCGGATCCGCCAGGAGTACCGGGCCGACTCGGCGGCCACCTCGTTGGCCGAGCTGGCCGGCAAGACCATGCCGCAGACGCGCAGCCGCGCCATCGCCCGGCACGGTGCGGCGGTGCTCGCCCAGCTCGAGGCGTTCCCGGTGGCGCGCACCCGACCGTTCTTCGACGCGATGGAAAAGCAGACGCCGGGCTCCGGCGGGCTGTTCTCCGCTGTCGTGGACCCGTGGAAGTGCACCGGCTGCCTGCAGTGCGTCGACGTCTGCGGGCCGGGCTCGCTGACCGGGGCCGACCAGGACGCCGACCTGCTGCGCATGCTGGAGGACCGCTTCGAGCGGTTGGAGGCGTTGCCGAACTCGCCGCAGCGGTTCATCGCGGACGCCGTGGCCGAGGACGGCGACGTCAAGCGCATCATCCTCGACCACGTCGCCTACTACGCGATGGTGGGCGGGCACGGGGCTTGCCGCGGCTGCGGGGAGGTCACCGCGCTGCACCTGGTGAGCGCGCTGTCCAAGGCGCTTGGGGGCGAGCGCATCGGCGCGCACATCGCCGAGCTGACGGAAACGATCGCGGCGCTGGCGGCCAAGCGAGCCGAGGTCGCCCCGGCGGACCCGGCGCGGGCGGAGCGGATCGAGGCCCTGATCGCCGAGCTGGACAAGGCGCTGTACCTGGCCGAGGGCGGCCCCACCGGGACCGGCCCGGCGTCCATGGTGGTGGCCAACTCCACCGGCTGCACGAGCGTCTACTCCTCCACGCTGCCGTTCACCCCGTATCTCGACCCGTGGGTGAACGGGCTGTTCCAGGACGCCCAGCCGCTCGCCTCCGGCATCTTCGAGGGACTGGTCTCCGAGCTCATCGGGCAGGTGCGCGCGCTGCGCGCGGCCCGCCTGGAGCTCGCCGACGGCTACGACCCGGCGACGCACGACAAGCCGGCGAGCACCATCACCTGGCAGGACTTCACCCACGCCGAGCTGGGCCTGCTGCCGAACGTGGTGACCATCAGCGGGGACGGCGCCGCCTACGACATCGGGTTCGGCGCGATGTCCCGGGTGCTCACCCGCGGCACGCCGATCAAGATGCTGGTGGTGGACACCGGTTCCTATTCGAACACCGGTGGACAGAACTCCACCGCATCACCGATCGGCCAGGACGCGGACCTGACCCGGTTCGGCGCGGCGCACTCCGGCAAGCGGGAGGCGCGCAAGGAGCTTGGCTTGATCGCCGCGTTCCATCCGAATGTGTTCTCCTGCGCCACCTCGACCGCGCTCTACGGGCACTTCCTGGACACCACGCTGCGGATGCTCGATTTCACCTCGGGCTCGGCGGTGATGCAGATCTACACCCCATGCGGCACGGAGAACGGCGTCGCCGAGGACCTGTCCGCCCGCCGGTCGAGGCTGGCGGTGGAGAGCCGGATGGCCCCGGTGTTCGTGCACGACCCGAGCCGCGGCGCGTCGCTGCCGGAGCGGTTCAACCTGGACGGCAACCCGGACATCGGCGCGTTGTGGAGCGCCACCACGATCCAGTATGTCGACGACTCCGGCGCGTTGCAGCTGATGCAGACCCCGCTCACGCCGGCCGACTTCGCGCGCGGCGAGGTCCGCTTCGCCAAGCATTTCCACCGCCTGGCCGCGGACGAGAACACGGTGCCGATCGCCGACTTCGTGCAACTCCCCGAAGCGGAACGCGCCGGAAAGATACCGTTCGTGTATGGCACCGACGCCGACCAGCGCCTGATCAAGATTGGCTGCTCGCCGGCGCTGGTCGAGTTGGTGGAGGACCGCAAGCACAACTGGCAGACCATGCAGTTCCTGGCGGGGGTGGCTGAGGCGGCGCTGGGCGCGGAGCACCGGGCCGAGCTGGCGCAGCTGACCGCGCGGTACGAGGAGGCGACGGCGGCGCGCGACGCCTCACTGGACGAGATCGCGGCGGCGATGGCCGATTTGGCGGCCTCCAGCGCGGCGCCGGCGGCGCTGGGCGGGTTCTCCTTCGGCGCGCCGGGCGCGTCTGGGGCGGCCCCGGCGGCGTCCGCGCCAGCGGCGGCCACCGCGGTCGCGGATCGGCCGATCTGGCTGGCCACCGAGGACCTGCCGCTGTGCAACGACTGCGGCACCTGCTACCAGGAGTTGCCGGCGCTGTTCGAGAAGGCCACCATCATCGTCGACGGCGCGGCGCAGGTCGTCGGAAGGATGAAGGATGGCGCGCTCGACGGGCTGGAGGTGACCCCGGAGCTCACCAAACGGTTCAGCCGGGTCAAGGCGACCTGCGACGCGGAGATCATCAAATGACCATCGCCACCGGGGCCGAGGCGCCAGCCACCGGCCGAGACGACGTGCAGGCTTGGATGGGGGCGCGCCAGGCGCTGGACTCGACCTGGGAGCAGGTTGAGGCGCTGGACGCCACCTCTGGGGTGCGCACCTTCCACCACCAGCTGGCGCTGTTGCAGCGCCGACTGGTCGCCGAGCCGCGGCTGTTCCGGGACATGTTCATCGCCGACGGCATGGCGGCGGTGGCCGCCGAGTTCCGCCAGCCCGAGCTCTCAGCGCAGTTCACCACGCGACTGTGGGAAATGCTCCAACGCGAGGACGACGTGTCCACCCTGCTGATGCGGTTCCTGTGGGATCTGCCGATCGGCAAGAAGCGGATGTTCATCCGCGCGATCGAGACCCACCTGTCCGAGCGCTACCCAATGTTCCAGGGGCTCGCGGAGGATTGGCCGGCGGGCAACACCATGCCGCCGTACATCCGCGACCCCGAGGAGCGCGGCCACGACTTCGAGCTGGTGAACAAGGGCTTCCTCGGCTACATGGAGCTGGGCTACAGCCGGCGCGAGGTGGACCTGTTCGTGTGGCTGGAGGCGCTTCGCGACAAGGTGTGCTCGGACGCGCCATGCGAGCTGGGCGTGTTCCTGGCCGAGCACGGACCGGTGCAGGGCGGCTGCCCGGTGCGGATCCACATCCCGCAGATGTTCGAGTTGATCGGCACCGGCCGGTTCGACGAGGCGTTCGAGCTGGTGCTGGCGTCCAACCCGCTGCCGGATGTGACCGGCCGGGTGTGCCCGCAGGAGGACCAGTGCCAGGGGGTGTGCCTGCACAAGACGGCGATGTCGATCGGCCAGCTGGAGTGGTTCCTGCCGCAGCGCGACAAGCTGATCAACCCCGATGGCGACGCGATCCGCTACGCCGGGGTCCGCGACCCATGGCAGGCCGCCGCGCGCCCGCCGGTGGCGATCATCGGCTCCGGCCCGTCCGGCCTGATCAACGCGTTCCTGTTGGCCGCCGACGGGTACCCGGTGACCGTGTTCGAGGCGTTCCACGAGCTGGGGGGGGTGCTGCGCTACGGCATCCCCGAGTTCCGGCTGCCGAACAGCCTCATCGACGACGTGGTGCGCAAGATCCGGCTGCTCGGTGGGCGCTTCGTCACCAACTTCGTGGTCGGCAAGACCGGCACCCTGCAGGACCTGATGGATGCCGGGTTCTGGAAGATCTTCATCGGCAGCGGGGCCGGACTGCCCCGGTTCATGAACGTGCCGGGCGAGCACCTGCTCAACGTGATGAGCGCCAACGAGTTCCTGACCCGGGTCAACCTCATGCAGGCCGCGCACGACGACCATGAGACGCCGCTGCCGGAGGTGGCGGGCCAGTCGGTGATCGTCATCGGCGGTGGCAACACCGCGATGGACGCCGCGAGAACCGCCAAACGGCTCGGCGGCGAGGTGACCATCGTCTACCGGCGCACCCGCTCGGAGATGCCGTGCCGGGTGGAGGAGCTGGAGCACGCGCTGGAGGAGGAGGTCGGCCTGCTGCCGCTGCGCTCGCCGTCCCAGTTCCAAGGCGACCCGGAGACCGGGTTCGTCACCGGCACCACGCTGGACGTCATGGAGCTCGGGGAGCCGGATTCCTCAGGCCGGCGGCGCCCAGTGCGCACCGGGCGCACCGAGCAGATGGACGTGCAACTGGTGATCATGGCGTTGGGCAACGACGCCAATCCGATCATCAAGGATTCCGAGCCGCGGCTGTCGGTGACCAAGTGGGGCACCATCGAGCTCGCCCGCGAGGGCTCGCAAGAGACCACCCTGCCGGACGTCTACACCGGCGGGGACGCGGCGCGCGGCGGATCGACCGCGATCCTCGCGGCCGGCGACGGGCAGGCGGCGGCGCGCGAGATCCTGGGCTCGACCGAGGTGCCCGCCGGCGAGGCCGCGAAGATGGTCGCCTCGGCGCTGGCGTACACCCAGGCGGCCGGGGCGGAAGCGGTGATCCTGGCCAAGCGGAACCTCTCGCCGGGCATCGAGGAGCTGATCGTCCGCGCGCCGGTCATCGCCCGCAACGCGCGCGCCGGCCAGTTCGTGCGGGTGTTCCCGCACGAGGGGGGCGAGCTCATCCCGCTGACCATCGCCGACTGGGACGCCGACGCCGGGACGGTCTGCCTGGTGGTGCAGGACGTGGGGGTCAGCTCGGCGGAGATCAACGCGATGGCCCCGGGCGATGTGCTCGCCGGCATCGCCGGGCCGCTGGGCCGGCCGTCGGAGCTGCATCGGTTCGTCGACGAGGCGACGGTGGTGTTCACCGCCGGTGGCCTGGGGCTGCCGCCGGTCTACCCGATCATGCGCGAGCACCTGCGGCTGGGCAACCATGTGACCCTGATCGCGGGCTTCCGCTCCGCCGAGCTGATGTTCTGGACCGCAGCGGGGGAGCGGATCCCCGAGTTGCAGGCGGAGTTCGGCGATCGGCTCGAAGTCATCTACGCCACCAACGATGGTTCCTTCGGGGTGCACGGGTTCGTCACCACGCCGCTGGAGCGGATGCTGGCCGAGGGGCGCGAGATCGCCGAGGTGACCACGATCGGCCCGTCGGTGATGATGCGCGCGGTGTCTGACCTGACCAAGCCGCACCAGGTGACCACCATCGCCAGCCTGAACTCGATCATGGTGGACGCGACCGGGATGTGCGGCGCGTGCATGGTCCCGGTGCTGATCGACGGCAAGCTGGTGCGCAAGCACGCCTGCATCGACGGACCGGAGATCGACGCGCACCTGATCGACTGGGACAAGTTCCTGCCCCGGTTCAACCTGTTCCGCGCCCAGGAGCGGGCCGCCCGGGTCCGCCACGGCATGGCCTGAGCCTGGGCGTCCCTGACTCTGGGGGTCCCTGGGTCTGGGCGTCCCTGGGTCTGGGCGTCCCTGGGTCTGGGCGTCAAGGACTGCGCAACGCGGGGGGCGGTGGCACGAAAGTGCCACCGCCCCCCGCGTGAACGCTCAGAGGGTTTGTTCCACCGGCGACAGCATCAGCTCGTCGATGTCGACGTGGCCGGGCCGGGTCAGCGCGTAGCCGATCGTGTCGGCGACATTGGCTGCGGTCAGCGCTTCCACCTGGGCCAGTTCGAGGCGGCCCTCCTCGGTGTTGGAAACCATCGGGGTGTCCACGATGCCGGGCTCGATCAGCGTCACCTTCACCCCATGCGGGGCCACCTCTTTGCGCACTGACCGCCCGAGCCCGACCAGCGCCCACTTGGTCGCGATGTAGATGGGCTCGCCGGCGTAGGCCACCCGGCCGGAAATCGACGAGACGATGACGACGTGGCCGTGCCCTTGCGCGATCAGGTGCGGCAGCGTCGCCTTCAGCGTGTAGGCGGTGCCCAAGATGTTGGTTTCGACGACCTGTGGCCAGTGCGTCGGATCGCCCTCGGCCAGCACGCCCCAGTCGGAGATGCCGGCGTTGGCCACCACGATGTCCAAACCGCCGTACTGGCTGAGGGCGGTGTCGCGCAGTCGTTGCATGTCGTCGTAGGAGCGCACGTCGGCGGCGAGATAGGTGACTCCGGCGATCGGCTCTTTGACGGCTTCGGGGCGCCGGCCGGCGGCGACGACGGCGGCGCCGAGCTCAGACAAGGTGGCGGCGGCGGCCGCCCCGATCCCGTATGTTCCTCCAGTCACCACCGCCACCCGGCCGGCGAGCGGCGGGGGGGCGGATGCGGCACCGGTCATGATTGCTCTCCAATCGATTGTGGTGGCTCGGCGGTCGCGAAATCGACCCAGGGCGCCGGGTGGAACGGCACGTCGCGCGCCGGCTCGCGGCCGGCGATCAGGGTGCGCACATTGCGCAGCCGATGACTGCCGATGCGGACCCCGCCGAAGGTGTCGTGGAATTCGAACGAGCCCGGCTCCAGCTCGAAGATCGCGACGTCGGCTTGCGCGCCCGGCCGCAGCGTGCCGATCCGGTCGGCCTCGCCGAGCACCCGCGCGGGGGCCGAGGTCGCGGCCGCGATGACTGCGGACAGGTCCATGCCCATCGCCAGGAACTTGCTCAGGCACATCGGCAGCTCGAAGTCTGGCGGGGTGCCGGCGCGCACCCGGATGAACGCCGACGCGGCGGCGTCGTTGGTCAAGATCCCGGGGCCGTAGATGCTCATCTGGTGCATATCGGTGGAGATCGTGTGCGGCCCGAAGCCCGCGGCGATCATCGCTTCCGCGCTGGCGAACGCCATCCCGCCGGCGCCGTGGCCGACGTCGAGCAGCACGCCTCGATCCATCGCCCGCCGGGTCGACTCGCGCGGTTTGCCCTCGGCGTCGACCACTTTCATCGACCCGCCCGAGTAGCAGTGGGTGATCATGTCGCCTTCGCCGAGGAAACCGAGCACCTCGTCGATCGACGGTGGCGCGTCGGAGATGTGCACCATGATCGGCAGCTCACAACGATCAGCCACCGTTCGGGCGTTGACCATGGGCTGGGCGCCGCGATCCCCGGCGGTTGGGATGCCCATTCGAACCTTCACGCCGACGACGAGGTCCCGGTTTTGGTGGGCGACCTGGCAAGTCAGCTCGTCATCGACCAGTTCGGGCCGGACCAGCTCGAAGTCGGGTCCGACCAGCCCGGCGGCGGCGATGTTGATGAACGAGCGGATCCGCACCGTCGCGGGCCTGGCGACGTGTTCGCGGAACGCGCCCATGGTGAGCCCGCCGGCCGAACCGGCGTCGACCCAGGTGGTGACGCCGGATCTCGGGCCGAGCACATCGGGGTCGACGCCCCAATAGCTGAAGCCGTGGAACACGTGGGTGTGCAAGTCGATCAGGCCGGGGGTGACCAGCAGCCCGGAGGCGTCGATGACCCGGTACGCCGAGGTCTCGGGAATGCTGGCGTCAACAGCCGCGACCCGACCGGCCAGGATTGCCACGTCCCGGACATCGTCGAGGCCAGTTGAGGGATCCAGCACCCGCCCGTGCTTGATGAGCGCGTCGTAGATCACTTGGTTTCTCCTTCTACTCAGTCGCTGGCGCTCCGCTCGGCCCGGTCGAGCCGGCAGCGAGGCGTTGGAGTTTTTGCAGTTCGCTGGCGTCCCACACCGAAAGGTCGGAATCGACCATGCCGTCCTTGATTTCCAGCCACATCAGATTCCAGGACGCGAACCGCGCGCCATTGGCCGGCACGCCGAGGTATTCGCCCTGGTGGACGGCGGTCCACCGCCAGTTGACGACCAGCTCAGCGCCGTGGCTGATCACGTTCTGGACTTCGACTTCGAGCATTTTGAACGCGTTGAAGAAGTAGCTGACCGCCTCGTGGAACGCCGCCCGGCCTTTGGTCACGGTGTAGGCGTCGGCCAACCGGCAATCCGGGGTGTACATGGCACTGATGGTGTCGGGGTCATTGCTGAGCATCGCGTCGACCAGCCGGCGCAGCACCGGGGGCAGCTCGTCGGTGCCGATGGGCGCGCTCATCTTGGTGGAGTCCCTTCGATTAGACCGTGGTGGCCCGGACCGCGCGGCACGACCGGCCAGATGTCGGTGACCACGCCGTTTTCGACGACGTGGAAGGCGTCGAACATGTTCACTGTGGCCGGGGCGTAGCCCGGGATCAGTTCGAGCACGTCGCCGACCGCGACCCCAACCGGCGTCGCGTCGGGACCGCTCACGTCGGCGAACCGGCCGTGTTCCTCGTCGAAACCGAGATTGGCCACGTCCAAGCCGGCCACCGTGGTGAGGTTCGGATCGCCGATGGATTTGCTGCCGGCGTCGACGATGAACCGGCCGCGCTGCTTGCTGATCACCGTGGCGACCACTCGCAACGCGTGTTCGAACCCGCCCTCGACACCGGAGTGGAACTGGTCCATCAGCGCGTACGTTCCCGCCTGGATCTCGGTGATGCCGGGGGTCGCGGCGGTCAACCACCAGGTGCGGGTACCGCCCGCCGACACGATCGGGCAGGGTATTCCGATCCCGGCCAGGGCCTCGACGCAGTCGAGGAGCACCCGCATGGCGGCGTGTTGCAGCTCGGTTCGACGGGCGACGTCGGCCTCCTCCGAGCAGTGCCCCTCATAGCCGGTGACGCCTCGGAAGTCCAGCCCCGGCAGCTCGACCAGCCTCCGGGCGAGATCGACCACTGACGAAGCGGTGTCGAAGCCGCCGCGGCGCATCCCGGTGTCGACCTCGATCAGCACCCCGAGCGTGGAGCCCGCGGCGAGCGCGGCGCGCGACAGTTCGGCCGCGTTGGGCGCGTCATCGACGGCCACCGCCACGGTTCGCTCGCGCGCCAGTTCCGCGACCGCGCCGATCTTCGCCGGGCCGACCACGGTGTTGACGATGAACAGGTCGTCCAAGCCGGCCTGGGCGAGGATCGCCGCCTCCCACACGGTCGCGACGGACAGGCCCCCAGCGCCCGCCGCCACCTGCATCCGGGCCAGCGCCGGGCTCTTGTGGGTCTTGAAATGCGGGCGCAGCGCCGCCGGCATCGGCTCGATCAGCGCCGCCATCCGGGTGATGTTCCGGGCCGCGACCGGCAGATCGAGGATCAGCGCCGGAGTGACCAGGTCGGCCACGGGCCGGCCGATCGCCGTGCCGTACTCCGCCCGCACCCGCTCGTCGATCTCCCGCAGCGAGGTCATGGCGTTCCCCGAACCGCGCCCTGAACCGGAAGCGGCTCATCCAACCGGGCGCACGCGTATGCCGGTAGACAGATCGTGACGCGGCCGTCGACCGGTTGAATCGATTGCCAGCGGTCGCGGAACTCAGTGGGCCGGTGCGCGGCGGTCGCAGCGCAAGCCGTGTCCAGGATCCGCGCCCGGACCCGGGCCCCGCTCAGCCCAGCCACCGAGATCTGCCTGGGCGGTCCGGCCCGCAGGTTGGCGAGCGCCACCCCCCGCCCGTCGGCGACCGGCATCGTCAGCGCCGCGAGGCCAGCCACCGGATCGAGGATCGGCGCGCACCGCCGGCCGGCGGGCTCCGCGTCGATTCCGTCGGTCAGGTCGCGCCAGAGGTGATAGATCGGGAACACCATGCCGGGGGTGGAATGGAACGGGCTGGCGGGAACGTCGTCCGTGCTCCGTTCGACCACACCGCGCCAACCGACGGTCTCGAAGAACGTCAGCGAGTCCGTGCCCGCGCCGACCAGCGAGACCATGCTGCCCAGCGCCCACGCCGCGGCGAACAACGACATCTGGCGGGCGTCGGCCGACGCCGGCAGCTCACCCGGCGCCGGGACGGGATCCATCTCCTCCGGGGTGGTGGCGGCTGGGTTGAACCGGGGCCGCAAAGTCACCGGGCTGGCCGCGATCGGCGTGTCACCACAGAAGGACCGTGCGGTGGCCACGGTGCTCGCCTGGGTGGGGATGGTGGACAGCACCGATTTGTCGTCGAAGACATGCACTTGCGGATTCATCGCGTACGCCACAAAGTCCGCCTCGGACACGTCGAGCCGATCCCGGTTCAGCTCCGCGAAGTCTCCGTTGGTGCCGCCGCCGACCGGGGCGGTGATCCCAGCCGCGCGCAGGATGGCCCGGACGCTGGACACCAACGCGGGGGGTGTCATCGCCGTGCCGTGGTTGTCCGCGTCCAGCACCAGCACCCGGCGGAGCGCGACCGACCTGAGCCGCACGGCGAGCTGGCTGGCGGCCTCGGCCGCGCCGTCGGCGGCGCTCAGGTGGACCGCGAGCTCCAGCGGGCAGCCGATCGCGGCCGAGTCGGCGCTCGCCCGGGCCAGCGTCTCCGCCCAGCCGTCGGCTTCCAGGTGGAGATCGGCGCGCAGGTGATCCGGTCGCATGGCGGCGACCAGGGCCGCCTCGGCAGCCGTCATCGGCCGGTCCAGCGCGCTGGACTGACCGATGCCGATCGGCGGCCGAGGGAGTTCCGGATGGGCCGCGAGGTCGAGCGTCGCGGGTCGTTCGCCCGCCGGCGCGCCAGCAACCTCCTGCACGCCGGTGGACACCGTGATCCGCTGGTGGAAGGTCTGCCCGGCCCGCGCGTGGTGCGGGTAGCCGAGCGCGATCGGCGTGCAGTACATCTTGAACGAGGCGTCGGTCCAGTTACGCTGGTCCTCCATCTCGAACAGGTCGCCTTCAAACTCGGTGCGCACCAGTCCGCCCGGCAGGTCGAGTTCGAACCCGGCGCAGGCCGGGAACAGCGCCTGTTCGACGCCGTCCACCATTCGTTGGGGCTCGATCAACGCCGGCAGAACCCCGGCGCAGGACTGGTCACCGGCCCAGGCCCGGTATGGGCGACCGGCCGTCCCCTCGGCCGCGAAGAGCAGGCAGAACCCGATCCGGCAGTAGTCGAAGTCGGTGTCCGCCCGTCCGCTCATCGTGTAGCTGAAGGCGCCGTCGCGGGTCAGCTCGATGGCGCCCTGCCAGTGGAAGTCGATCTCGTCGCTGTGGTTGCGGGCGGCCAGGGCCACCCGCACCACATCGCCGGTGACGGTGCGCTCGGTCACCGTGAGCTCCGGGGCGATGGTGTTCCAGTTCTTGTCGCGCACGGAGACGTAGATATGACTCACCAGCTCCACCCCGGCGGCGGAGAGCTCCCGGATCTCGCCCTCGGCGAGCAACGCGCTCAGCGGTCCGCAGCTGAGCGGGTCGGGTTCGGCTGGGAGCTGATCGGTCCCCCGCAACGCCACCTGCCACGACAGATCCGTGCTCATCGGAACGCGCCCTCCTGCTGTTTGGCGAATATGAACGCCCGCCGGCTCGCGCCGCGGGTGATTGCTGGGCTAGATGGCGGACTGGCCGCCGTCAACCACCAGTGCCGTGCCGACGCAGTAGGAGGCCTCGTCAGAGGCCAGCCACAAGATCGCCGCCGCGCACTCCTCCGCCGTCCCGGCCCGCGGCAGCGGCAGCATGGAGGTCCAGTAGGCCATCTCCTCCGGGTCGTCCTGCAACGGGGCGTTCATCGGCGTGTCGATCAGCCCAGGCACCACCATGTTCACCCGGATGCCTTCCCGGATGTATTCGCTGGCCATCAGCCGCATCATCGCGAAGATGCCGCCCTTGCTCGCGCTGTAGGCGGGCTCGCCGTGCGCCATCCCCAGATACCCGACGTTGGAGCCGAGGCACACCACCGATCCGCCGCCGGCGGCCAGCAAGTGCCGCAGGCCGTGTTTGCAGGTCAGGAACTGCCCGTCGAGATTGTTTTCGATGATCTTCCGCCAGACGCCCAAGTCGGCTTGGTCGACGCGGCGTTCCTCGCTCAGCAGCTCGATGGCCGCGTTGGAGACGATGATGTCCAGTCCGCCGAAGGCTTGCGCGGCCTGGTCGATCGCCGCTGAGATGGAGGCTTCGTCGGCGCAGTCGGCCGGCAGCGCCAGCGCGTTCTCCGGCCGTTCCGCGCGGGCCGCGACCGCTTCCAGTTTCGAGCGGGTCCGCGAGATCATGGCGACCTTCGCGCCCTCGCGGACGAACCGCAGCGCGGTCGCCTCGCCGATCCCCATGCTGGCGCCGGTGACGACCACCCGCTTGCCGTCGAACCGCCCGCGGAACACGGAGTCCGGGTGGGCGATGGATGCGTCAGCCACCGGACACCTCCGTGTGCGGCGCGTCGGAGGCGAACCCGTGCCCGGTGCCACCCTTGATCAGGCATTTGAACGCGGCTTTGGTGTCCAGCACGAACCAGTCCGCGGCCGAACCGATCCGCCCGGACGCCTTGACCCCGATGCCCTGCGCGGCGAACTGCTCGCGCACCCGATCGTTGGTGGCCGCGTCGGGGATGGCCACCGAGATCGAGCACAGGCCCTGTCCGATGGTGTCCAGGTGCTCCTGCCACGGGCTCGGCCCGCCCAGCGGCTCGACCAGCTCGAAGTTCATGTCGCCGACCATCGTCTCGGCCCAGCGAATGTGGAAGTCGGCCGGCTCGCCGGCCACCTGGCAGTCGCTCATCGCGTCGGCGGAGTCGTACACCCGCCACGGCCCCCAGCCAAACGCCCGGTGGTAGGCCTTGATCTTCGCCTCCAGGTCGCGCACCGTCAGCGACACCTGGGTGATCGGGTAGGTGATGCCGCTGACCGGTGACGGGGCCAGCAGCGACCCATCCGCCGGATACTCGTAGGTGGCGGGCACGAAGTCCAGCGCGTGTCCGCTGCCGGACTCGATAAGGCAACCGAAGTCGGGCTCGGTGTCCAGGTAGTAGTACTCGATGTGCGGGCCGATGTGTCCGACCAGGGTGACGGCCAGGCCGAGCTCGTCGCGGAACGCCTTCTTGACGGCCTCGCCTTCCTCATTGGTCAGGAACATGGTGGCGATCGACGCGATGCCCTCGCCGCGGGCGTCGATGTGCTCCTGCCACACGTTCTCCCCGGACAGCGGCTGCAGCAACTCGAAGTTGATCGGGCCGACCTGCACTTCCGCGCCGCGCAGGGTGTACGGCGTCGGCCGGCCGTGCCGCTCGGTGTCGTGGTGCAGCGGTGGGACGTGGTCGAACACCTTCCAGCCGCCCCAACCGAACGTGTCGTAGTAAAGCGGGACGAGCGCGTTGGCGTCCTTGACCGCCAAGGAGACCTGGCTGATTTCGTATTGCTTTCCGGCGAGGCCGATCGGCAATTCCGAGGTTTGGTGACTCATGTGATCCCTGCCAATCTCTTAGTGATGAGCCGATTTGTCTGTAGTCGTGCGCGCCGCGCGCGGCCGTCTGGGCCGAGCCTAGCGGCGCAGGTCGAGCAGCCAGTCCCGCGAATCCGGCGTGGCGAACCGTTCCTCGTCTGCGTCGCTGGACACCCGTTGCGCGGCCTGCCAGTGCCCGCTGCGCGGGTCGAACCAGCGCGCCGACATGCCCGCCGACGCCTCGGCGCGCAGCCGGACCACACCGCCGGTCGGCACATACGCCACCAGCCAATCGCCGGACGCGGATCGCCCGACCGCCTGGAAGTCAGTGATCTTCCGATCGCCCGGTTGCTCGACCAGCAACTCGGCGGCTGGCCGCAAGGTTCCCCACTCGCCGGAGGAGAAGAAGCCTTTGAGCACGGCGATGCTGGCGGTGCCCGGGGTGTCGAGCACCGTGAACCAGGGTTCCAGCCGGTAGTCCTCCTGGTCCTTGATCGCCTCGCCGACCAGTTCCGGCTCGCTGGCCCACGCCCACAGGCTGTAGTGCCC
>WQZC01000029.1 GCA_009780925.1 Actinomycetes bacterium
AAGCGCGATCGCGGCCAGCTGCGCGTCGGCCACCAGGTTGCCGGTGACCCCGCACTCGTCGAGCAATTCCCCGAGCAAGGCCACCGTTCGCTCACCGACGGGTGGCACCCAGGTAGCCGGGGCCGCGAGCCAACCGCGCACGTGCCACCACCCCTGCGCGGCGGTGAGCGGCCGGTCGCTGGCGCGCGGATGGGTGCTGATCCGCATGAACGCGCCGATGGTCTGCCACGGCAGCGCCACCCGACGATCGCCGTTGAGCGTCTCGGTCAGCCACGCGGCGGCCCGCTCATGAAACGGCGATTCGCTGTCGACCGCATACAGCAGCAGGTTCGCGTCGAGCAGCACGGCTCACCGCCCATCGAGCAGATCAAGCACCTCGCCGACATTCGCCACGTCGACTCGCAACCCCAGCTTCGCGCCGCGATGCACGTACCGCTCGCGCGCCGGCGGCTTCAGCCCGGCACGGGCTAGCGTGTTCACCGCCTCGCTCAGGCCGAGGCCGCGCTCGGCCCGCAGTCGCTCCACCGCGAGCCGAACGTCCTCATCAAGATCGATCGTGGTGCGCATGATGCGGCGTCTAACGCATCATGATGCGTCACCGAGCCGATCCAGCGCCTGCTCGCCACCGCACCAAACCGGTGACGCGCCGCTAGCCGCGCAGCGTCGCGCCGGTCGCTTGGGCCGCGCGCGCCACCGCCGCGTCCCGCGCCGCGACCGCCTCCTCGACGGTCAGCGTCCGGTCCGGGGCGCGCAGCCGCAGCGCGAACGCCAGCGACTTGCGCCCCGCGCCGAGCCGGTCGGCGTCGGTGTACACGTCGAACAACCGCGCCGACTCCAGCAACTCCCCCGCCCCGGCGCGCAGCGCGGCCAACACTTCACCCGACGGCACCGCGTCCGCGACGACCAGCGCGACATCGAGCAGCACCGGCGGGAACGCCGACAGCTGCGGGGCCAACACCGGCGGCGGCGCGGCGAACGCGTCCAGGTTCAGCTCCATGGCGGCCACGCGCTCGGGCAAACCCAGCGCGGCGATAACCCGGGGGGCCAGCTCGCCGGCGTGCCCAACCACCACCCCGTCCGCCACCAGCTCGGCGCAGCGGCCCGGATGCCATGGCGCGCGCTCCCCGGCGCGAACCACCAACTCAGCGCGGGCGGCGCGGGCGACCACCCGCGCCGCCTCGATCGCGTCCGCCCAGCCGCCCGGACGCGGCGCGCCCCACCAGCCGGGCAGGTCGAAGTCGCCGGCGAGCGCCACCGCAACATGCCGGGGCTGGTCCGGTATCGCCGCGTTCAACGCGGCCACCTCGTCATCGCTGGGACGGCCCGCCACCCCGGGGCGGGGCACCGGCGGCGCGTCCAGCCGGGGCTGGAACACCAAGCCCATCTCGAACAGCGCGAGGTCGCGGTTGCCGCGGCCCAGGTTGCGGGTCAGGGTGGCCAGCAGACCGGGCAGCAGCGAGGTGCGCAGCTCCGGCTCGGTCTCCGCCAACGGGTTGGCCAAGCGGGCGGCGAACCGGCGCGGGTCGTCGCCCGGCAGGCCCAGCGCGTCATGCGCTGACGACGCCACGAACGGGGCGCTGAGCACCTCGGTGAAGCCGGCGCCGGCCAGCGCGCGGGACACCGCGCGGCGCAGCCGCTGCCCCGGCGCGAGGCCCCGTCCCGGCGGCGGCGTGGGCATCACCGACGGGATCTGGTCGTACCCCTCCAGCCGCACGACCTCCTCGACCAGGTCGGCGGGATCGGTCAGGTCCGGGCGCCAACTGGGCGGGATCACGTGCAGCCGGCCCCCGCCGGCGCGCGCGCCGCCGTCGGGGTCGGCGTCCACGTCGCAGCCCACCTCGGCCAGCCGGCGCGCCGCGGTCGCGGCGTCGATCGGCATCCCGGCGAGCCGCTGCGGCAGGTCGGCGTCCAATGCGATCTCGGCCGGGCGCGGCCCCGACCCCACCACGGTGCAGCCCGCCGCCGCCGCGCCGCCGCCGTGCGCGACGAGCAGCTGCGCGCAACGCGCCAATGCCACCCCGGCGGCCCGTGGGTCCACCCCGCGCTCGAACCGTTTGGCCGCCTCGCTGGGCAGCTTGTGCCGGCGCACCGCGCGGGCGATCCCAGTGGGCGCGAAGTTCGCCGCCTCCAGCACGATCTCGACGGTGTCCGCGCCGATCTCGGTGGGCGCGCCGCCCATCACCCCGGCCAACCCGATCGGGCCGGTGTCGTCGGTGATCACCAGATCGTCCGGGTCGAGCGCGCGATCCGCCCCGTCCAGCGTGGTCAGCCGCTCGCCGGCGCGGGCCAGCCGCACCCCGATCGGGCCGCGCAGCCGGGCGCGGTCGTAGGCGTGCAGCGGCTGTCCGGTCTCCAGCATCACGTAGTTGGTGACGTCCACGATCAACGAGATGGGCCGCATGCCGCACTCGCGCAGCCGGCGCGCCATCCACGGCGGGCTCGGCGCGGCCGGGTCCACCCCGGTGACCGCGCGCAGCGAGAACTGCGGGCAGCGCTCCGCGTCGAGCACCCGCGCCGGGTAGCCGAGGCCATCGGCGGCCGGGACGGTCACCGCGGTCGCGACGTCATGGAACGGCGCGCCCAGCGCGATAGCCGCCTCGCGCGCCAACCCGCGCACCGAAAGGCAGTAGCCCCGATCGGGGGTGACCGCGATGTCCAGCACCGCCTCGCGCAACCCCAACGCGTCCGCCGCGTCGTCGCCCGGCGACCCCGCGTCCGGCGGCAGCACCAGGATCCCGTCGTGCTCGTCGCCGATGCCCAGCTCGCGCACCGAGCAGATCATGCCGTCCGAGACGTGCCCGTAAGTTTTGCGGGCGCTTATCGCGAACCCGCCCGGCAGCACCGCCCCGGGCAGCGAGACGACCACTAGGTCGCCGGCAGCGAAGTTGTGCGCGCCGCACACGATGCCGCGCGGCTGCGGCTCCCCCACCTCGACCGAGCACCAGCGGATGGTCTTGCCGTTGCGCTGTGGCTCGTCGGCGAACGTCAGCACCCGGCCCAGCACGATCGGCCCGGACAGCGCGGCCGCCGCGGAATCCACCCGCTCGACCTCCAGGCCGACCCGGATCAGCGCGTCCGCCAACTCCTGCGGCGCCACCCCCGCCGGCAGCTCCACCTGCTCAGCGATCCAACTAACCGAAGCGCGCATCTTGATCAGGCCTCCATTCCGAACGCCTGGGTGAACCGGACGTCGCCCTCGGCCATGTCCCGCATGTCGGCGGCGCTGTTGCGGAACATCAGCGTCCGCTCGATGCCCATGCCGAACGCGAACCCCGAGTACCGGTCCGGGTCGATGCCGCACGCGGTGAGCACCCTCGGGTTGACCATGCCGCAGCCGCCCCACTCGATCCAGCCCTCGCTGCCGCAGGTCCGGCACGGCCGATCCGGGTCGCCCACCGACTCGCCCCGGCACACGAAGCACACCAGGTCCACCTCGGCGCTCGGCTCGGTGAACGGGAAGTAGGACGGGCGCAGCCGGGTGACGATCCCCGAGCCGAACATCGACCGCGCCAGGTGGTCCAAAGTGCCTTTCAGATGCGCCATGGTGATGCCCTCATCGACCACCAGGCCCTCGAGCTGATGGAACACCGGCGAGTGCGTGGCGTCCAGATCGTCGGTGCGGAACACCTTGCCCGGGCAGACGATGTAGATCGGCGGGCGCTGGGCGAGCATGGTGCGCGCCTGCACCGGCGAGGTGTGCGTGCGCAGCACCAGGCCCGAGTCCTCGTCGCCGACGAAGAAGGTGTCCATCAGGGTGCGCGCCGGATGGTCCGGCGGGATGTTCAGCGCGTCGAAGTTGAACCACTCCGCCTCCAGCTCCGGCCCTTCGGCGACCTGATAGCCCATCGCGACGAACACGTCGGCGATGTGCTCCTGGATCGTGGTCAGCGGGTGGCGCGCCCCGGCCAGGCGGCGGTCCCAGGGCGCCGTGACGTCCACGCTCTCCTCGGCCAACGCCCGCGCGTCGCGCTCGGCCTCGAGGTCGGCCTGCCGAGCGTCCAGCGCCGCCTTCACCGCGGCCCGGGCCTGACCGACCCGCTGCCCGACGGCGGCCCGGGCGGCCGGCGGCAGCGTCCGGATCTCCCGGTTCGCCAGGGCGAGCGGCGCGCGGTCGCCGGCATGGGCCAGCCGGGCCGCTTTCAGCGCCGCCAGGTCGGCGGCGGCGGCGATGGCGGCTAGCGCCTGATCCACATGGCTGGCCAGCGTCGCGGGTTGCAGGGAGTCGGGCTCCACCGGGTCGTTGCTCAAGACGTCATCCTCTTAAGTTGCCTGCAGGCAAGGCGTACACAAACGACCCGAAGTCTAGTGGGGCCGGCCAGCACTGGGCCCGGCTCGACGGCGCGCGCTCAGCGGACGGCGCCTCGGTGACCGTGCGGCCGGCGCATCGGTGACCGCACGGCCGGCGACGACTGCCGGGCACGACCAACAGCGTGCGGAGGCTCACTCCAATAGCGGTTCTCGCCGGCTCCGAATATCACGCTAACCGACCGGTCGTGGACGCCGGGGACAATAGCCGCCGCGGCGCCCAAACATCCGGGCGCGCTGACACTTCGCGCTTGTCATTGGGATATGATCGATCCACTAGCGATGACAGGAGGGTATGGTAGCCGTCCGACCCAAGACTTGGGGCCTGAGATCTCCACCGCGCAAAACTGATGACAAACCTTCGCCGCGATCCACGCGATCTGCTCCGGCAAATCGACCAACACAAGTCGGCTATCGACGGGCATCGGCCCTTGACGTCCGCAGAACTCAAAGAGCTCGATGACTACCACAAGATCGGGTTGACGTACTCGTCGAACGCGCTGGAGGGCAATTCACTGACGATCACCGAGACCAAGGTCCTGTTGGAAGACGGCCTGACCGTCGGCGGCAAGCCAATGCGCGACGCGCTGGAAGCCATCGGCCACGCGGCGGCCTACGATTTCATGCTGGCGCAGGCGCGCCAACATCCGTTGCTCGTCACCGAGAACACCATCAAGCGGCTGCACAAGTTGTTCTACCAGGGCATCGATCCGGAACAAGCCGGAGAATACCGCGCGCGACAAGTGTTCATCACCGGCACGGATTTCTTTCCGCCGTCGGCCGAAGATATCCCAGCGATCAGATCAGCCATCCGACGAACCGTTCCGCAGGCTGATCGCGGAATGTGAGATCGAAGCGCAACGGGACTACCGGCGCATGTTTCATATCCAAGACGTCACACCGCGCTGACCCGACCGCCAACGCTCGACACCGCCGAACCAGAAAGCCCGGCGCGGCTGCGCGGGTCAAGCCAGGACGACGACATGCGCTTGGTCTCCCGGCGCCAACGTCGGGCGACGAGTTATCTATCAGGTCGAGCGCACTCATCGGCCAGCGCCGCCGCGACCATCTCGTCGGTCACGACGGTGTCGCTGGCGGCGACCAGCCGGCCATCGTCGTCGCGCACCAGCCGGGCCGTCCGCCCGCCGGCGACTATCTGGATGCCGCCGCCGTACGGAGAAATATCTACTGTCGACCCCGGTGCCAACCCGAGCGCGGTGCGCCACTGTTTGGGCACGACGATCCGTCCCAACGAGTCAATCGTCGTCTCCACACCAAAAGCGTACCAACGTTTTGCCAAAGACCAGATGATCCGCTCGTCGTCCCGGCCGACTTCCGACCGGGACGACGTCACAACATCGCCCCAACGACCCGTTGTCACAAATGTGCCAGTGTGCCGTTTGCTGCAGTGGTAGGTGTGAGCACGCTGATCGAACTCGATTCCCGTAGCAGGGCGAGCCTTCGGGCAATTGCCACGCACGGCCGCTATTTGGCCGACGTCGAGGGCGACGGCACGATAATCCTCACTCCCGCCGTCGTCATCACCGCAGCGGAGGCCTCGCTGATGGCGCGGCCGGACATCCTGGCCCGGGTCGCGAGCAACCGCGCCGAAGGGTATCCGGGCCAACGCGGACGGCCCGAGCGGCACCGCCGGTGATCGGCTTCGACGACCTGGCCTGGACCGCGACACAGCAGCTGTACGACGACTCGCGCCAGAATCTGGCTGACCAGCTGGACGAGATGCTCGATGTGCTGGAAACCGACCCCGGTGATCGAAGGGTGCGCCGGCACCGCATGCAGCAGCCGAAGTTGTGGCATTTCACGGTGACCGGCGACGGCGAGACCTGGAGTGTCCTCTGGGAGCCCAACAATTCCGGCGAGCCATACATTCACTTCGCGGGCCCCGGACGGGCCTGATCACTCCGCGCCAGCCACCTCGCGCTCAAGCGCCGACTACGGCTGAACGCGACAACGCCTGGCCGACCAGGCGCGCGTCAGCCGGAACTGGTTGGCCCGGGTGGAGCGCGGCCGGGTCGCCGGGGCCGAGTTGAGCAAGGTGTTGTCCGCGTTGCGCGCGCTCGGCCTTGGCCTGTCGCTCGCGCCCCTGCCGGAACCCGCAGGCGACAACGGGCTGGACGAGTTCCTGGCCACCTTCAGCGACAGCGGTGGGCTGAGCGACGACGGCGACTGGGGCGACCAGCGCGACCGGGGCGGGCGATGAGAACCCGCGCGGCTCAGCGGCGCTGCGCGCGGGCGGACGCGTAAAGGCACACCCCGGCGGCGACCGCCAGGTTCAGGCTCTCCGCCGCGCCGTGGATCGGGATCCGGACCGCCTCGTCGGCGGCTTCGATCACCTCCGATGGCAGGCCGCGCGCCTCGTTGCCGAACAACCACAGCGTCGGACGGGCCAGCGCGCCGGCGTCGGCGAGATCGTCCAAATCGCGCGCGCCGCGACCGGTGGTGGCCAGCACGCTCAGCCCGGCCGCCCGGGCGGCGGCGAGCAGCTCGTCCGGCGCGCAGCGCGCGATGGGCAGATGGAACAGGCTGCCGGCGCTGGCCCGCACCAGCTTGCCGTGGTAGGGGTCGACACCGTCGCCTGCGAACAGCACCGCTTCCGCGCCGGCCGCGTCCGCGGTTCGCAGGATGGTTCCGGCGTTGCCCGGGTCGTTGGCCTCCACCAGCGCGGCGACCAGCCGGGGCGCCGCGCCCAAGGCCTCGGCGACCGGCGCGTCCAGCTGACGACAGACCGCGATCAGGCCCTGCGGGGCAGCCGTCTCTGACAGCGCTTTCGCCGCCCTCGGGCTGATCTCGTCCACCCGGATCGGCGCGCCGCGCGACCGGCCACCGGGCGGGCCACCCGCCATCTCGACGGGCCCACCGGCCACGGCGTGCCACGGCGCCGCGGCGGCCCCGGGCCGGTCTGCCGCGCCAACCGCCTCGACTAGCAGGTCGGGGTGTCGCGCGGCGGCCTCGGCGGTGACGAACAGTTCGGCCACCGCGCCGGGACAGCGCAGCGCCTCACGCACCGACGGCGCGCCCTCGGCAAGAAACAGCCCGGTCTCGCGGCGACGGGTCCGGCTGGTGAGCCGGCGGGCCGCCACGAGCCGGGCGTTCGAATCGCTGAGCAGTGCTCTTTCGCCCACCTTCCGGGTCAGGCGGTGGTCACGGGACGATCCCCAGGGCAGTCACGACCGCCAACGGCGCCGCGCTCCCCCGGCGCGTCAGGCGGCCTGGGGCTGCGGGCCGCCGATGCCTTCCTTGGCCACGGCATCCTTGGCGATCTTGGCCAGCGCGGTGAACGCGGCCTCGTCGGTCACCGCCAGATCGGCGAGCATCTTGCGGTCCACGCTGATCCCGGCCAGCCGGAGCCCCTGGATGAACCGGTTGTAGGTGATGTCATTGGCGCGCGCGGCGGCGTTGATCCTGGTGATCCACAGCTGGCGGAAATCACCCTTGCGCGCCTTGCGGTCCCGATATGAGTAGGTGGCCGAGTGGAGCAGCTGCTCCTTGGCCTTGCGGTAGAGCCGGGACCGCTGGCCCCGGTAGCCGGAGGCGGCATCGAGGACGCTGCGGCGCTTCTTGTGGGCGTTTATCGCTCGCTTGACGCGTGCCACGGTATTTCCTTTGCGTTTATGACCACCCGCATCACGGGGTGGCTGGTTATCAAAGCTCGTACTTTCCTAGTGGTGCCGGAGCCGCCGAGTGGCGCGCTCACCGGCCAAGCAACCGCTTGACGCGCGGCACGTCAGCCTCGGCCACCTCGGTGGTGCCGGTGAGCCGACGGGTCAGGGTCGATGGCTTGCGCTCAAACTTGTGTCGCTTGCCGGCGCGCTCGGTCAGCAACTTGCCGCTGCCGGTCACCTTCACGCGCTTCTTCATGCCGCTGTGGGTCTTGTTCTTAGGCATCAGGGGTGTTCTCGTCCTTGGGGGTGGGTGTCCCGCGACCGGCGGGGGTGGGTCGGCGGGCGGGTTTCGCGGTCCGATGCGGCGCCACCACCATGATCATGTTCCGGCCGTCCTGCTTGGGCGCGGATTCCACGAAACCGAGTTCGCCGATGTCGTCGGCCAGCCGTTGCAGCAGCCGGAACCCCAGCTCGGGGCGGGACTGCTCGCGACCGCGGAACATGATGGTCACCTTCACCTTGTCGCCTTGGCGGAGGAACCGTTCGACGTGTCCCTTCTTCGTCTCATAGTCATGCGAGTCGATCTTGGGGCGGAGCTTCATTTCTTTGATTACGGTGAGGGCCTGGTTGCGCCTGGCCTCGCGTGCCTTCTGCGCGCTCTCGTACTTGAACTTGCCGTAGTCCATGAGCTTGGCGACCGGCGGGCGGGCCATTGGGGCGACCTCGACCAGATCCAGATCTGACTCGGCGGCCAATTCGAGCGCCTTGCCGATCGGCACGATGCCGACCTGCTCGCCCTCTGGTCCGACGAGGCGTACCTCGGAGACACGGATCCGGTCGTTGATCCTGGGTTCGGAGCTGATGGGACCTCCTTGGTCGGGTTGGCGTTCGGCAGCGGGCTGGCGCCCACCGCCGCAGCGCCCAGCGGCCCGGAGCGCGCCCTGACGAAGCAAGGCCACACCGCGCCGATGCGCGCGGGGCCTGGTCCCGACCGGTCCGCTGACCCGCCGCGCGAGCGCGACGATGACCGCTCGGCGCGGAGCCGGGCGGTGCGGACCGAGACCCGGCTCGCGGACGAGAACTCGCGGAACTCGCGGCGGCGCGGGTGGGACACATCGACGGCACGCTTTTCGGCGCGCCACGAAGTCTCCGCTTGCATGCCCCCGCTGCGCGGGGGCTGGTCGCAATTAACAGGATATCAGCGCGGCGGGAATCGCCGGTGGGCTAGAGCCGGCAGGCGTGGATGCGGGTGACGATTATGCCGCGCGCGCCGAGCTCCCACAGTTCGTCCATCAGCGCGTTGGTCTGCGCGCGGGGCACCATTGAGCGCACCGCCGACCAGCCGGTCTTGTGCAACGACGAGACGGTCGGCGACTCGAAGCCGGGGGTGATCGCCACCGCCCGCTCGACCAGCTCGTCGCGGATGTCGTAGTCCATCAGCACATACTGGTGCGCGATCAGCACCCCCTGCAGGCGGCGCACAAGTTGCTCCACCCGAGGATCGTCCGGCGCGTCGCAACGACGGATCAGCACCGCCTGGCTGGTCAGGATGGGCTCGCCGAACACCTCAAGGCCCGCGTTGCGCATCGTCGCGCCGGTTTGCACGACATCGGCGATGGCATCGGCCACGCCTAGCCGCACGGCGGTCTCCACCGCGCCGTCCAACCGGATCACCTTGGCTTGGACCCCGTGCCGGGCCAGGTGGTCGGCGACCAGGCCGGGATACGCGGTGGCGATCCGCCGCCCGGCCAGGTCGGCCATGCTGGCCGCCTCGCCCGGCCGGGCCGCGAACCGGAAGGTCGACCCAGCGAAGCCCAGCGGCAGGATCGCGGTCGCGTCCGCGCCGGAGTCCGCCAGCAGGTCTTGCCCGGTGATGCCCACGTCGAGCCGTCCGGAGCCCACGTACACGGCGATGTCGCGCGGGCGCAGGTAGATGAACTCGGCGCCGGCGTCCGGGTCGGCCAGCGCCAGCTCGCGGTTGTCGGCGCGCTGCCGGTAACCGGCTTCGATCAGCATCGCGCTGGCTGGCTCGGCGAGCGAGCCCTTGTTGGGAACGGCGATTGTCAGCATTGGCGGCCTAACTGGAATTGACGTGATCGGGTGCGTCGGGGTTGGTAGGCATGATTTGAGGGCCGGGGTGGGCGTGATCCAGGGCTGCGATCCGGCCCGTGGGATCCAGCCGGCGCAGCCCAGCTAGAGATGTCGATACACGTCGTCGAGGGTCAGCCCCTGGCCGAGCATGAGCACCTGGACCCAATACAACAGCTGGCTGATCTCCTGCGCGGCGCGCTCGGGCGACTCGTGCTCGGCGGCGAGCCAGACCTCACCGGCCTCCTCGAGCACCTTTTTGCCTTGGGCGTGCACGCCGGCGTCCAGCGCCACGACCGTCCCAGAACCGTCGGGGCGGGTTTGAGCGCGCTCGGTCAGCTCCGCGAACAACCCGTCGAACGTCTTCATGGCGTGCCCGAGCCTACCGGAGACGCGCGCCCGCCGCCGACGGCCGAGCGCGGACGACAAGCTGAACGCGAACCCGACGATCCAGCGTCGGGACCGTCTGCGGGGACCCGGGCGAGCCAGGCGCACCGTTGCGCGCGCCGCCCGGCGGAGCCATCTGCGCGAAGATGGGCGCATGCGCGCCTTGCTGCCCGAGCCGCTGCCCGATCCCGATCTGCACGCCTGGTACGCGACCGATTGGTCGGACCGTGGCGGGTTGCGGATGAGCTTCGTGGCCAGCGCGGACGGCGCGGCGAGCGCGAGTGGGAGCTCGCGCGGGCTGCAAACCCCGGGCGACCAGCGCGTCTTCCGTGCGCTGCGCGACCTGGCCGACGTGCTGCTGGTGGGCGCCGGCACGGCGCGCGCCGAGGGTTACCGCGGCGCCGCGCGCGCCGTGGCGCCCGATCCGCGCCGGCGCGCGACGCGGGAGGCGCACGGGTTCGCGCCCGACCTGCCGCTGGCCGTGGTGAGCCGGTCGCTGCGACTTGGTCCGCTGCTGGCTCGCGCGCCGGCCGCGCACCCGGCCTCATCCTCGGCCCCGCCGCCGGCGCCCGCCCCGGAGTCGGCACCGCCGCCGGCGCCCGCCCCGGAGTCGACCCGGCCCGGCGCGCCGAAGCTGATCGTCATCACCTGCGCGGCGGCCCTTGCCGCCGCCGATGCCGCGCTGCGCGACGCGCTCGATGAGTCCGCCGATCTGGTGATCGCCGGTGACGCGGAAGTGGATCTGGCGCTCGCGCTGGACGCGCTGCGCCAGCGCGGACACCGGAGGATCCTCGGCGAGGGCGGGCCGACACTGTTCGCGAGCCTGATCGCGGCCGGGCTGGTCGACGAGCTGTGCCTGTCGGTGGCGCCGCGGCTGGCCGGCCCGGGCGCGTCGCGCATCGTCGCCGGCGCACCGTGGCCGCAGCCCCCGTTACCGCTGCGGCTAGCCGGATTGTTGGAGGACGACGGCGCGTTGTTCTGCCGGTACCGCCGCCCTGGTGATCAAGTCGCGTCTGGGCCCAATAGTTCGCGCGAAACGCGACTTGATCAAGGCGTTTCCCCATCGAGCGCCACCGGCCCGGGCCAATGACCAGCGGTTGGACACCTGCCGCAGCTGCCCCATCACGCGGGTGACAAGGTTGCAGTCATGACCGCGCCCGACGTCATCGCGCCGCTGCAGGGCCTGCTGGTGGCAGACTTCAGCCGGGTGCTGGCCGGGCCGCTGGCCACGATGACGCTGGCCGACCTGGGCGCGACGGTGGTCAAAGTCGAGCGGCCGGACCTCGGCGACGACACCCGGCAGTGGGGACCGCCGTGGTCGGCCACCTCGTCGTCCTACTTCGAGTGCGTGAACCGGGGCAAGTACAGCGCGGGCCTCGATCTTGAGGCGGCCGAGGACCTGGCCGCCGCGCGCGAGCTGGCGCGCCGGGCGGACGTCGTGGTGGAGAACTTCCGCCCGGGCGGCTTGGCCCGCTATGGCCTGGACTACCCAGCGGTGGCCGAAGCGAACCCGCGCGCGGTGTATTGCTCCATTTCCGGGTTCGGCGACGGCGCGGGCGCGGACCGGCCGGGCTACGACTTCCTCGTCCAAGCGGTTGGCGGCCTGATGTCGATCACCGGCTTCCCGGACGGCGAGCCGTCCAAGGTGGGCGTGGCGCTGGTGGACGTGCTCACCGGCAAGGACGCGATCATCGGCATCCTCGCCGCGCTGGCCGAACGGCGGCGCACCGGCCGGGGCCGGCACCTGCGGGTCAACTTGCTGTCCAGCCTGCTCGCCGGGTTGGTCAACCAGGCGTCCGGCTACCTGGCCACCGGCGCCTCCCCCGGGCGCCTGGGCAATCAGCACCCGTCCATCGCCCCGTACGAGACGCTGCGCTGCGCGGACGGGGCGCTCGCGGTCGCTTGCGGAAACGACCGCCAGTTCGCCCGCCTGGCCGAGGTGGTCGGCCGCCCCGAGCTGTCCGCCGACGAGCGCTTCGCGACCAATCCGGCGCGGGTCACCAACCGCGCGGCGCTGGTCGCCGCGCTGGAAGCCGCATTGGCCGCACAACCGGCCGGCCACTGGGAGCGCGCGTTGGCCGACGCCGGCGTCCCGGCCGGCTTGGTGGGCGACATCGGGTCCGCCGTCCAGTTGGCGGATCGCCTCGGCCTCGCCCCGCTGCTGGACCTCGGCCCGGACCAGACCGCGCAAATCCGCCACCCCATCGAGTACGACGCGCCACTCGCCCCCGCCGCCGCGCCGCCAGGGCTGGGCGAGCACACCGACCTGGTGCGCGGCTGGCTCGCCGGCCCAGCCGTCGACGCGCTGCCCCGGCCCGGCGCCGCGAGGTCCCGGCGCGCCGAACCGCAGCCCTCACCCGGCCCGGCGCCCCCACCCGTCCAACCGCCGCCACCCGGCCCGGCGCCCGCACACGTCCAACCGCCGCCGCCCCAACCACCCGCCCCGCGACCAGAGGAGAGCGCATCGCCATGACCGCCACCCGACTCGACCCGCACGACCCGATCGGCCTGGACGCGTCCCTATCCGAGGAGGAACTCGCCGTGCGCGAAACCGTGCGCGAGTTCTGCCAACGGCGGATCCTCCCCGAGATCGGTGCGTGGTTCGAGCGCGGCGAGCTGCCCGCGATCCGGGAGCTGACCCGGGAGCTGGGCTCGATCGGCCTGCTCGGGATGCATCTGAGCGACTACGGCTGCGCCGGCATGAGCGCGGTTGACTACGGGCTGGCCTGTCTGGAGCTGGAGGCGGCGGACTCCGGCCTGCGCTCGCTGGTGTCGGTGCAAGGCTCGCTGGCGATGTTCGCGATCTGGCGGTTCGGCAGCGAGGAGCAGAAACAGCAGTGGCTGCCGGCGATGGCCGCCGGCGAGGTGATCGGCTGCTTCGGGCTGACCGAGCCGGACGCCGGCTCGGATCCGGCGAGCATGACCACCCGGGCGCGCCCGGACGGCTCGGACTGGGTGCTCTCCGGCCGCAAGATGTGGATCACCAACGGCACCGTGGCCGACGTCGCCATCGTCTGGGCGCGCGCCGAGGACGGCATCCGCGGCTTCCTGGTGCCCGCCGACGCGCCCGGCTTCAGCGCGCCGGAGATCAAGCACAAGGGATCGCTGCGCGCCTCGGTGACCAGCGAACTGGTGCTGGACGAGGTGCGAGTGCCGGCGTCGGCGATGCTGCCCGAGGCGCGGGGGCTGCGCGCCCCGCTGTGTTGCCTGGACGAGGCGCGTTACGGGATTCTGTGGGGGGCGATGGGCGCGGCCCGCGCCTGCTTCGAGGCAGCGCTGGGCTACGCCGGGACGCGGGTCCAATTCGGCACGCCGATCGCCGCGTTCCAGCTCACCCAGGCCAAGCTCGCCGACATGGCCGTCGAGCTGAGCAAGGGCACCCTGCTGGCGCTGCACCTGGGCCGGCTCAAGGACGCCGGCGCGTTGGCTCCCGAGCACATCAGCCTCGGCAAGCTGAACAACGTCAATGAGGCGCTGACTATCGCCCGCAACGCGCGCGCGGTGCTCGGCGCCAACGGCATCTCCTACGAGTACCCGGTGATGCGCCACCTGGCCAACCTGGAGTCGGTGCTCACCTACGAGGGCACCGCCGAGATGCACACCCTGGTGCTCGGGCATGCGCTGACCGGTCACGCCGCGTTCCGCCGCTGAGACGTCCGTCGCTGACGCGTCCGGACTGGCCTGGCCGGACTGCCCCAGTTGGACTGACGCGGCGGTGCCACGCCTCACCGGATGGCCACCACCGGCGCGGCGCCGTTACGCTCTTCGCATTTGGCACGATGCCGGCTCAGCGGCCACCATGCCCGGCCGCCCGGCTCGCGCCCACGCCATCGGGAGGGTGGATTGTTCGACTACGACGTGCTGGTCATCGGCTCCGGGTTCGGGGGGTCCGTCACCGCGTTGCGACTGACCGAGAAGGGCTACCGGGTCGGCGTGCTGGAGGCCGGCCGGCGGTTCACCGATCAGACGCTGGCCAAGAACTCCTGGCATCTGCGCGACTTCCTGTGGGCGCCCAAGCTGGGTTGCACCGGGGTGCAGCGGGTCCATGTGGTGCGCGACTGCGTGGTGCTGGCCGGGGCCGGGGTGGGCGGCGGGTCGCTGAACTACGCCAACATCCAGTACGTGCCGCCGCAGCCGTTCTTCGACGATCCGCAGTGGGCGCACATCACCGATTGGAAGGCCGAGCTGGAGCCGCACTACGACCAGGCGCAGCGGATGCTCGGCACCACGGTGAACCCGACCATGACCCCGTCCGACGTGCAGATGAAACGGGTGGCCGAACAATTCGGCCGAGGCGACACCTTCGCCCCGGTGCCGGTCGGGGTGTTCTTCGGCCGGAACGGCAAGGCCGAGCCCGGGGTGACGGTGCCCGACCCGTTCTTCGGCGGGGCCGGCCCGGACCGCACCGGCTGCACCGAGTGCGGCGAGTGCATGACCGGCTGCCGCCATGGCGCTAAGAACGTGCTCACCACCAACTACCTGGCCCTGGCCGAACGCGCCGGGGCACGGATCCATCCGCTGACCACAGCGCTCGATGCGCGCCCACTCGCCGGCGGCGGGTACGAAGTCCTGACGGTCCGCTCCGACCGCTGGCGCCGCCGCGAGCCGCGCCGGTTCACCGCCGAGCAGGTCGTCTTCGCCGCCGGCACTTACAACACCCAGAAACTGCTGCACAAGCTCAAGGCGACGACGCTGCCGCGAGTCTCCGATCGGCTGGGCTATCTGACCCGGACCAATTCCGAGGCCCTGCTCGGGGTTCGGGTGGCCCGGCCGGCCGCCGATTTCAGCTCCGGGGTGGCGATCACCTCGTCCTGGCACGCGGACGAGGTGACGCACATCGAACCGGTGCGTTACGGCAAGGGCAGCAACGCGATGGGGCTGCTCAACACGGTGCTGACCGACGGCGGGCCGCGCCGGAGCCGCTGGGCGCAGTTCGCCCGCGGGATCATCCGTCACCCGTCCGCGCTGCGGATTTTCGGCCTGCGCCGCTGGTCGGAACGGGTGATCATCCTGTTGGTGATGCAGACGTTGAGCAATTCCATCACCGTGCTGCGCAAGCGGACCCTCGGCATCACCCGGCTGACCTCCGTCCAAGGCGAAGGCGAGCCGAGCCCGACCTCGATCCCGGTGGCGAACGCGGCGGCCCGCCAAGTGGCCGCCAACCTGCGCGCCGACACCGGGGGTTGGTCGATGGCGGCCGGGGCCTGGGGCGACCTGATGAACATGCCGTTGACGGCGCACTTCATGGGGGGCTGCGCGATCGGCGACTCCCCGGCCACCGGGGTCATCGACCCGTACCACCGGGTGTACGGCTACGAAGGCCTGCACGTGATCGACGGGTCGGCGATGACCGCGAACCTGGGGGTGAACCCGTCGCTGTCGATCACCGCGCTGGCGGAGCGGGCGACCGCGCTGTGGCCGAACAAGGGCGAGCCGGACCAGCGCCCCACGCTCGGCGAGCCGTACCGGCGCCTCGCGCCGATCGCGCCCCGGCGCCCGGTGGTGCCCGCCGGCGCGCCCGGGGAACTGCGCGGCCTGGGCTGAGCGGGCCCCGAAACCCGCTCCGACACGGCCCCGGAGCCCGCGGGCTGGTGGCGCCCGCCGCGCGCGCAAGCGCTGCGGTCAGCCGAGCCACACCGATCCAGGACTCTTCCGGACGCCCCCGGTCGACCGGTCGGCGCGACCACAGTGAAACTGTCGCGCCGGGCCGGTAGCGTGCTTGGCATGCGGGAACGAACGCGCGCCGCCAACTGGCGTCACCTCCGGTCATCCGTCACCCGACCCGTCGACGCTAGCCCGGCTGTCGCCTGGCGCGCGCGGGTGACGGCCTTCCGTGCGCGGATGATGGCCGGCCGCGCGCGGCCGGCGGCCCAGCTCACGCGGGCGGCGACACGCTTCGCTCGGTTCGCGCGGCCCGCCATCGCCGCGCTCGCCGCTGTCGCGGTGCTTGCCGGGTGCGCCGGCACGGTCAGCGGGCACGGCACGCCCGCCGCGCCGCCGCCGACCACCGCGGTGGCCTCTTCCGCCGCAACCTCCGGCGCGGCCACCTCGGGCGCGACCGCCTCGACCCCGCCCAGCCCCACCGCGCCGCCACCGAGCATCAGCTTCACCGACTGCACCAACCAGTACAACCTGGCCGCGATCGGAGTCTCCGCCGCGCTCCTGGCCAAACTGCGCATCGACTGCGGCACGCTCGAGGTCCCGCTCGACTACGACCACCCGGATGGGCGAACCATCGACATCGGCATGGTCAGGATCCATTACGCGGACCAGCCGAACCGGATCGGGTCGTTGCTGCTCAACCCCGGCGGACCCGGCGGGTCCGGGGTGTTCCTGGCGCTCGGGCTGGTCGGGACCCTCTCCACCACCATCTTGGAGCACTTCGACCTGATCGGCTTCGACCCGCGCGGCGTCGGCGTCTCCTCTCCGGTCGAGTGCATCAGCGACGCGACCAAGGACCGGCTCAACGCCATCTTCCCGGATGTGCGCACCGCGGCCGGGTTCGCGCAGGCCAAGCAGGCCGCCGCCGACGTCGCGGCGGAGTGCGAGGCCAAGTTGGGCCCGGCACTGGCGGACTACAACACCGTCTACACCGCGCGCGACATGGACCAGATCCGCGCCGCGCTGGGCGAGGAGACGCTCAACTATCTCGGCTTCTCCTACGGCACCCGGCTGGGCACCGTTTACGCGCACCTATTCCCGACGCGCATCCGGGTGGCCGTGCTCGACGGCGCGGTCAACCCGGAGACCGACGACATCACCTCCTTCGCCAACCAGCTGGCCGGCTTCGAGGACGCGTTCGACCAATTCGCCGCCGACTGCCGCACCCGTCCGGCGTGCGCGGCGATGGGCGACCCCCGGCAAACCGTGTACGACTTGGTGGCGAAGGCGAACGCCACCCCGATCCCCACCTCCGACAGCTTGGACTCGCGCACCGCCACCGGCTCGATTGTGCTCACCGGCGTGCTGTCCGCGCTGTATGACCAGGGCCAGTGGTCGACCCTCGGACAAGCGCTGATCTCGGCCCAAAAGGGCGACGCCGAAGGCCTTTTCGAGCTTGCCGATGAGTACAACGAGCGCAACCCGGACGGCACCTACACCAACATCGACGACGCCAACACCGCGATCAGCTGCAACGACGCCGAGCCCGGGCCCACCGACGAGCAGATCAAGACCACCACGGCGCAGTGGGTCACCAAGTACCCGATGTTCGGGTTGTGGGCCGCGTCGTCGCTGTTCTCCTGCCAGCAGTGGCAGCCCAACCGGCACCTGCTGCCGCCGCCGTCCGCAGCGGGGTCCAAGCCGATCCTGGTGATCGGCACGATCCACGACCCGGCCACGCCGTACCACGGCGCGCAGGTGCTCGCGGACGCGCTCGGAACCGGGGTGCTGCTCACCTGGGACGGCCAGGGACACACCGCCTACGGCAAGAGCGACTGCATCGACACCAAGGTGGACTACTACTTGGTCAACGGCACGGTGCCGGCGGCCG
>WQZC01000030.1 GCA_009780925.1 Actinomycetes bacterium
GCGCCTGGCACCACGGGTCCGGCGTTGCGGGTGTTGTAGTCGATGACGACCGCGTAGTTGTAGTACGGCGTCTCGTAGTACAGGTGCTCGTTCGGGGCGCCCTGGGTGAACGGGCAGTTGGACGCGCAGCGCTGGTGGGTGTTGTACAGCGGGCCGTCCTCGCCGATCCACCAGTCGGCCGGTGTGGTTTGGAAGTAGCGCAGCGCGGTTCCCGGGTTGGCTTCGGTGCCGAACGCCTGGGTGAGGGTGAACGAGCCGATCGGGGTGGCCGCGCGCGTCGCGCTGGGGCTGGTGCTGAGCCCATCGGAGCCGACGAACCCGGCGATCGGCGCGGTGAACGGCTTCCAGACCGAGCCCGCTCGAGTCCACGCGCGGATGGTCGCGGTGGTGGCGGCAGTCGAGGACGCGACCACGGTGACCACCTGGGTGGCGTTCCCGGTCGGCTGGCGCAGCGGCAGGCCGTTGGTCGGAGCCGGCGCGTTGGTCCGCGGCTTCGTTCTCGTCGGCGATGCCGATACCGATTCGGTCGCCGTCCCCGCGCCGGCTGGCGGAGAGTGGCGCGTTGGGCGGGCGGTTGCCGTGCCGGTGACGTGCGAGCCCGCCTCGTGTCCGGTGCTCGCGTCCGGGTCAACGCCCGCGCCCGGCGCGGCCGTGGAGTTCGCCGCCAGCGGTGGGGTCGTCGGCGCGGCGATCCCTGTGCCACCCGGAGCGCGGGTGGAGAGCACAGCTACCACTGCGGCCACCACGGTCAGAGCCGCCACCGCGCAGGTCACCAGGACCCGCGCGGACCGGTCCCGGGCGCCGCCGGCGCGTTTGTCGGCGTGCCTAGCCATTTCCCGGATTTCCCAGTCCCGCCGAGCCCGCCACTGGTCCCAACAAATCCACTGCCCGACCGAACCAATCCGCCACGTCTTCACCATATGTCGGCCGTGATCGGCCCCTTTGCTGGGGCGGCCGGCAATTGGCGCGACTGGAGGTGGCAGTGGGCGCCGGCCGTTGCTCCAGCCGGCGGGCTCGTAGGCTGTGCGTGAGTGCGATCGAACCGTCTGTGGCGACAGGGCGGTCGGGCCAGGGAGCTTCGCGCGCGAGGAGAATCGCTGAATGCGCAACTTGTCGTATCCGGCCACGAGCATCGTGAGGATTGCCGCGGCCCCGAGGAACGCGACGGCGGACGGAGCGCCTGCGGCGTCCCGGTTCGCGGCGGTCGGCCTGACGGTCCTGGGCTGTCTGATGATCTACCCGATCGTCTGGAACAAGTGGAGCGATTCCGGAGGGACCTTCCCGCTGAAGGCCTTTCCGCACCTGTTCGGCGGCGAGGCGTGGACCCGTGCCAGCGCCGCTGGCGGACTGGGCGGGTACTGGGTCTGGGCGGGCTCAGGGTTGGTGGCCATCATTCTGGCCGCGCGCGTGGTGGCGGGCGGCCGGGCGGTGAGCTGGGCCGCGTGCGGTCACTGCGCGCTGCTCGCGGCAGCGGCGGCGACGACGGTCACCGAGTCCGGGCCGTTCAGCGTCCTGCAAATCAAGGCGTGGGCCGCCGCCGTCCTGATAGTGGCCGTCCTGGCCGGTCTGTTCGCGGCGGTGGCTGGCGCCTCGCCGCGTGCCACGACCGGCGACCCGTTCACTGGGATGTCGGTGGTGGCCTGGGTGTCGGCCAGCTGCGGCCTCGTGTTGGCGGGGCACGCGGCGCTGCTCATGATCGACGGGCCAGCGGCGAAGTTTGTGTGGCTGGGCGCAGGGCTGGCGCTGTGCGGCGCGGTCTTGGCGGTCGCGTCGGGGCTGGTGGGCCGGCCGGGGGACGCCGCCAAGATGCTCACCAGCGTGGTGCTGATCGCGGTGGTGGCACTCACCGTGGTGGATGAGTTCTGGTGGAGCGCAGGTTACCGGCGCGGATTCCGGATCTTCGTGAACTTCACCGATCTCGCCACCTGGGGCCTGGCGGTCACTCCCTTCGTCGGGGCGTTGGTGGCCGCGCCGTCGCGGCAGCGCTACGGGACGCGGCTGGAGGAGCGGTTCACCGCACGGGCGGTGGTCGCGACCGCCGTCGTGGTGGTCGTCGCCGTGGTCAGCGCGGTCGTCGGATACCGGGGCCTGAACCCGTCATAGGCGTGCTCCGCCGCCAGCTCAAGGGTTTGGCGGCGGCGGGGCCAGCCGGCGGCGGTGTCAGCCGGTGGATAGGCCAAGCGCCGCGCGCAGGCGGGGGGTGAACTTCCCCTCACCGCCGGCTGGGACAAGCGCGACCCGGAAGACGAGCCGGGCCGGCTCGCCGTCCGGTCCTTGGCCAAGCGCCTCGTAGCCAGGGCCAGCCGAGCTTATTGATAGTCGCGAGATTTTGAACTCAAGGGCGTTGAGGGCACGCACGTGGCCGAGGTCCCATCCGCCGGCGGTGAGCAGCGGTCCGCGCCGGAGGTGAGCGAACGCGAGGAGTCGTCGCGTGATCGCGATCATGCCCAGCTGCGCCTTGCCGTTGAACTTCACTTTGCCGCCGGCCTGGCTGGCCGGCGTCGGATCGTCATCGATGAAAACGGGAAACGTCAGGCGCACCGCGTCGTCGCGGGCGACCACGGCGTCCACCGTCACCCCGCGATGGGCTTGACCGCCGAGCAGCGCGGGCGCGAGAGTCTTGACGGCCCGCTTCTGCCAGTCCCTGATGTCGAAGCCCTTGACGGCGTCGGTGAAGCCAATGGACCAAGAGGCGACGCTCTGGTCCATCGTGGCGGCGCTGATCGGCTTGTCGCCGTCCACCGGACGGACCTGGCCGACCGGTGGGTAGGGATCGGTCATGTCGCTGTCCTTCTGCTCGGGATCCGACGCGGTTCGGGCGGGGATTGGGCGACCCAATCGCGCTGGCGGTCAGCGCGGTGATCCGGCCAGCGCGCCCATCGGGTCCCACAGCGGCAGCACGATCGGCTCCTGGTCCAGCTGGGCCGCCATCGCCTCGGGCAGGTCGGCGATCGGCACCGCCACCTCGAGCACGTACTCGTCGAACCAGGAGTCGTTCATGGTGAAATAGCCCTTGTCGGCGGTCTCGTCGCCCCAGGAGTTCTCCACCCGGTAGCGGCGGGCCACGCCGTCCACCAGGTCGACTCCGGTGATGACCATCGCGTGTGTCATCACCGATTCCCCGAGCAGGATCCGCTCGGCCTTGGTCATGCCCAGCTCGACGCCGTAGACGCTCTCGTAGTCGTGCAGGCCGGCGTCCCACAGCCCGCGGGTGCGGTCGTACTGCTTGGCGACGTCGCAGCCGAACCAGACCACGCGCCCGTCCAGCACCGCTTTCTTGACCAGGTCCTTGAGGTCCTGCGCGGGCGCGTTCAGATAGCGCACCTGCCGGCCGCCGACGACGTTGCCGAGGTGGTCGACGGTGAGCACCGAACCGAATGGCGAGCTCGGGCGGGGGTCGTTGACCACGCAGGCGTACTTGGTGAGGTCGGTGGCGACATACCGCTCGGCGAAGGCCAGCGGGGTCAGTTCCCCGTCGCGGGTGAAGGCCTTGTCCTTGTCGCGCCACTGCCAGACGAACTTCTCCGGCGGAGTGCCCAGGTGGATCGACAGCACCCGGTAGACGTCCGCGACGAACTGTCGGCGCAGCGGGTCGGGATCGTCACCGTCGGCGACTGCGGCGCGGAGCTTGCCAGCGGCGCGGCGGAGCAACATGGCCAGGGCGGAGTTCATCGCGCGGGTGTTGGACGACGACTCGGTCTCCGGCATCGCGTACTTCGGCACCACACCGTACTTGAGCACCAGCGAGACGAACATGTCCCATTGGCCGCCGTCGCCGATCGGGTCGGCCAGCAGCCGGGCCACCGTGCGGTCGTCGATGTCCCGCTCCGCCAACTCGATCATCGAGGTCAGGAACCAGTTGGCCTTCTCCAGCTTGTCCCAGAAGTGCAGGTAGTTCTGCGAGAACTCGAAATTCTCGACTTTGAGGCTGCCGATCAGGTGCTGTTTGAGCAGGTTCAGCCCGGCGAACAGCCAGCACCGGCCGGACTTCATCTGGTTGGTCACCGGCCAACGGTCCAGCTGGTCGCTCATCGACGTGTCGATGGCGTTCACCACGGCGCGGTCCAAGGCGATGGCGTCGACGTCCGTGCTGGTCACCGCGTTCTGCGCCAGTCGCGCCACCTTGTCGGCGGCGAACCGGGCGCGGATCTGATCGAGTTCGGCGAGCTGAAGCGAGCAATCAACCATGGGCCCGGACTCTACGCCGGGGCACCCGGCCGCCACCCCGGAACGCGGGCCGCTTCCCGCGCCGGCGGGTGGGGCACGGCGTGGGGCGGCCCGGTGTCAGCGATCCCGGCTCCGCTGCCGCCGCCCCGGCTGCGCTGATGATGTCGGCGAAAACGCGGCATTCCTGCGTTTTCACCGACATCATCAGTCCATCATCAGCGCATCATCAGTCGCACACCGCCCGGATCGACCCAGGCGGGCACAACCGGTCGGGTCGTCGGCGCCGGGGCACGCGACACTGGGCCATCACCGGTGTCGGTGCGCCCGCCCTGGTTCACCGGCGCGGCGTCAGCGGCGGAGCTGGCGGACGCCCGGCGCGTCGCCCCAGGCATGGTCGGCGGTAAGCGCGTCCGCGCCCAACCGGCGCGCCAGGGCGAGGCACAGCCGGTCCCCCAGGCTCAGATGACGGTGCTCGAGCCAATCGCGAGCGGCCCATTCGGCGTCATCGACGGTCACTGGCTCAACGCTGAGCCCGTAGCTGCGCAGCAGGCTCGCGGCGGCGTCCCAGTCGCGCCCCGCCGCCAGGATCTTCTGCGCGACCTCGGACCAATCGGCGGCCGAGCATGCGGTGGGACCAGCCTCGAGGGCTCGCTCAACCTCGTCCGAGCCGGGTTCGCCGCTGAGGAAGGCCAACGCGGCGGAGGCGTCCAACACGATCACCGCACGTCCGTCTCGGCTTCCCGGCGACGGTCCTCCAGCAGAGCGTCCACCAGGCCGCGACCGGCGCAGTCCGCCTGCACATAACGCTTGAGCTGCTCGCGGGTCATGAGCACCAACCCCTGCTCGGTTTCGACAAGCGCCACCGGTGTGCCGGCGGCCAAACCGTAGCGCTGACGCAGTTCTGCGGGGATAACGAGTCGGCCGCGATCTCCCATCATCGAGGTGGTTGTCCCACGCATGTAGTCAGCGTACCGCGCACGCCTGGGCAGATCCCACCTCGCGGATTTTGGCCCAACGGCTGCCGTGAGCGGTGCCGGGTCCCCGGCACTGGAACGTCAGCAAGACCGGGGCCGCTGGCCCTGTCGCGCCCGGATCGGCGCGCGCGGAGCGGCGCGCGCGGGGTCAGGCCCCGTCGCGCTGCTCGTGCCGGTAGCACCAGCGCCACGTCTCGCCCGGCTCGATGCTGCGCATCACCGGGTGCCCGGACTCGTGGAAGTGTTCGATGGCGTGGCGGCGCGGCGAGGCTTCGCAGCAGCCGACGCGCCCGCAGGTCAGGCACATCCGCAGATGCACCCAGCTGCTGTGCTCGCGCAGGCAGTCCTCGCACTCGCCGGGGGTGCGCGCCGGGATGACCGGGGGGGCGTCGCGCAGGTCGTCGCAGGCGTCGGGGTCCGGCGGCGGCGCGGCGAGCAGGTGCTCGTCCACGCGCATCTGCACGTCCTCGACGCGGTCCAGCTGCGCCTCCTCCCGGTCCACCTCCGCCATCGCGAAGCGCAGCACCTCATCGTCAACCTGGCCCGCGTCACGCGCGTCGAGGATGGACCGGCGCTCGGCGTCGATCATCACCCGGCGCAGCCGCCGGTAGGTGGCCGAGGGCGGCTCGCGGTGCGCGCTCGGATGGCCCACTTGCTCCCACGCGGCGGCGTCGCGACGGCGGGCCTGCTCGCGCAGCTGCCGAACCACGGCCAGGGAGTCCTCGTCGGTGCGCGCCTCGTCCAGCGCTGCCAGCCCCGCCCGGTTCGCCTCGGTGAGGATCTCGGCGGCGCGGAACGCGTCCTCGGCAGCGTTGGGCGAGGGCATCCGCAGCCGGCGCACCAGCCACGGCAGCGTCGAGCCGTGGATGAGCAACGTGCCGACCACCACGGCGAACGCGGCGACCCGGAACAGGTCGCGATTGGGCGTCTGCGCAGGCAAAAGGAACACCGCGCCCAAGGTGACCACGCCGCGCATGCCGGCCCAGGACACCACGGCCGACTCCTGCCAGCTCCACGCTTGCTCGCGCGCCACCAAGTGGTAGATGCCGGTGCAGCCGAACACCCACACGAACCGGAACGCGATCGTCGCGACCAGCATGGCCAGGCAGGTCCCCACGATGGTCGCGACCGGCAGGCGCTCCTGCCCCACGCCCTGCGCGATACCCCGCAGCTGCAGGCCGATCAGCAAGAACACCACGTTCTCGAGCAGGAATTGCGCGGTCCGCCAGTTGGTGGCAACCGCGATGCGGGACGCGGCCGTCTGCACCACCGGCGCGGCGTGCCCGAGCAGCAGCCCGCTCACCACCACCGCCAGCACCCCGGAGGAGTGAATCGCCTCCGCGGGAAGGAACGCCAGATACGGCGCGACGAGGGAGAGCGTCGTGTCCAGCACCGGGTCGGTGATGTGCCGACGGATCGCGATCAGGATCCGCGCCACCGCCCAGCCGATCAGCAACCCCCCGCCCGCGGCGAGCACAAACGTGGCGACAACCCGCCCGGGGTCGACCGCCGCCGTGATCGCGCTGGTCGCGGTGCCGACCGCCACCAGCGCCGTGGCGTCGTTGATCAGGCTCTCGCCCTCCAAGATGGTGACCAGCCGACGCGGCATCCCGATGCGTCGGGCGATCGCCGTCGCGGCCACCGCGTCTGGCGGGGCGACCACCGCGCCGAGCGCCAGACCCGCGGCCAGCGTCGCCGACGGCACCACCCACCAGGCGATCAAACCGACCGTCACGGTGGTGAACGCGACGCAGCCGACGGCCAACAGCAAGATCGCGTCCCGTTCGGCGCGGAAGCTCACTAGCGGGGTGTGGATGGCGGCGGCGAACAGCAGCGGCGGCAGCAACCCGACGATCACCACGTGCGGGTCCAGTTCGATCTCGGGCACGCCCGGGATGAACGAGACGATGACGCCGACGATGACCAGTTCCAGCGGTGCCGACCACCCGAACCGGCGCGCCAAGCCCGCGCCCACCGCGACGATCACACCCAGGGTGACGATCTCCAGCGCGTGGCTCACCTGAGTGAGGATCTCACCTTCGCCCGGTGATCGCGAGCTGGACCCGGAGAATGGTGTCGCCCCGCGCGCGGTTCCGATCGGGAACAATCTCCTGTGGACCGCTCTGCGGTGCCGCCCGGGTTGGCCTGGTGGCTGGTGAAGACGGCCCGGTCAGTGATCGAATAGGCAGGTGTCAACGATGGCTTCCCCTTCCGCGCCGGCCGCGCCCGCGGTGCTCCGACTGCCTTCGGCGCGCAAGCGGTGGTGGTCGCTCATCGCGATCGCCGCCAGCGTGCTGGTCGTCGGACTTGACCTGACCGTGCTGAACCTGGCGCTGCCGAAGCTGGCGGCAGACCTGCACGCCTCGAACTCCGACCTGCAATGGATCTCCGACGCCTACAGCTTGGTGCTGGCCGCGGTGATGCTGCCCGCCGGTCTGCTCGGCGACCGTCTCGGCCGCAAGAAGGTGCTGCTCGTCTCCCTAGTGGTGTTCGGGGCCAGCTCGGCGGCCTGCGCCTATTCCGGCACGGTGGGCATGCTGATCACTTTCCGCGCCATCCTCGGTCTCGGCGCGGCGGCGATCATCCCGCTGGCGCTTTCGATTGTGCCGGTGCTGTTCACCGCCAAGGAACGGCCCAAGGCGCTCGCGGTGATGATGGGCGCCACCTTCGTCGCCTACCCGCTCGGCCCGGTGCTAGGTGGATGGCTGCTGGACAGCTTCTGGTGGGGCTCCGTCTTTTTGATCAACGTGCCAGTGGTGGTGCTGGCCATCGCGGCGGTCACCGCGTGGCTGCCCGAGTCCGGGAGCTCGCAGCGGCTCCGACTCGACCCGGGCGGCATCGTCGCCTCCTCGCTGGGCCTGGCCGGCCTGACCTACGGGTTCATCGACGCCGGCGAGAACGGCTGGGGCTCGGCCACCGCGTTGTCCACGATGATCGCCGGCGCCGTGGTGCTGGCCGGCTTCCTCTATTGGGAGCGGTTGCTCACCCGCAAGGCGGGAACGGGCGGGACGGCGGAGGACAGCGCGGCGCCCGCTGGCGCGGGGGACAGCGGCGCGGGGGACAGCGGCGCGGCGGCGCCGAGGGTGCCGAAGGGGTCCGGGGCGTCCGCTCGGCAGCCGCTGGTGGACCTGGTGCTGTTCCGGTTCGCGGGGTTCACCTGGGGGACGATCCTGACCACGCTGGTCAGCTTCGTGATGTTCGGGATGCTGTTCGCCCTGCCCCAGTACCTGCAGGCGGTCCGTGAGTACAGCGCGCTGTCCTGCGGCTTGCGGCTGTTGCCGTTCATCGGCGGCATGATCGTCGGGATGATCGCAGCCGCCTACTACCAAAGCGCGCCCGACCCGGACCACGGCCCGCGGGTGAGCATCAAGGTGTTGGTGACCATCGGGTTCCTGATCATGGCAGCTGGCGTGGTGATCGGCACCTTCACACACTTGCGGACCGACTACGGGTTCATCGCGTTCTGGCTGGTGGTCGGCGGCATGGGCCTGGGGCTGGCCATGCCGACGGCGACGAACGCCGCGCTCGGCGCGCTCAGCAAGGATCACTCCAGCGGTGGCGCGGCGGTGATCAGCGCGTTCCGGCAGGTGGGGGCCACCATCGGGGTCGCCATCCTCGGCACCGTGCTCAGCGCCGGCTACCACAGCCGGCTCCACCTGACTGGGCTGCCGGTGGAGGCCGCGCGCGCGGTCCGCAGCAGCGTCGTCGGCGGGATGACCGTGGCCCAGCAGGCGGCGGCGAGCGGGCAGCCCGGCGCCGGGTCGTTGGCGCTGATGGTGCAGAACGCGTTCGTGCACGGCATGGGGCAGATGATGTGGATCTGCGCGGCGATCGCGGTGGCCTGCGCGCTGTTGGCGCTGGTGTTCCTGCCCCGCCGGGCCGCCGAACGGCGCGAATCCGTCCCGCAGGGCAGCTAACGGCCCGGTCCCGGTCTGGATGCTGCTGTGGAGAGCCTGACTGATCAGGTGCGCAAAGCCGCCGCCGACTGGGCGGCGGTGACTGGCGTCTGCTCAGTGGTGTTCGACTATTCCGAGCGGGCGGTGCCCGACCCGTGCGGGCAGTCGTTCTGCGAACGGTGCCCCAAAGCTGTCGACGGCGGTTGCGAGCCCCAAGTCGCGAACCGCTTCGGCTGTTATGAGGCCGAGCGTTGGGGCGGGCACTACATCTACTTCTGCCCGGCCAGTCTGGTGTTCATCGCGGCGCTGGTCTATGACGCGGACACCCCGGTCTACGGCATTGTCGCCGGACCGGTCGTCATGGGATCGATGGACGACCTGTTGGACGATCTCAACCCCGAGATGGGGCGTCGGGTCGCCGGGTTGTCCAGTCGCACCCCGGCCGAGGTCAATTCGCTGGCCCGGGTGCAGCAGGCCCTGGCGCGCGCGTTGGCGCCCGCCCAACCGGTCGGTGAGGCCGGCGCGCCTGCGCCGGCGGCAGCGGAGACTGAGCCGGGCGCGCCGCCGCAGCCCTACCCGGTCGAGTTGGAGCAGCGCCTGGTCGGCATGATCCGGCGTGGCGACCGAGCCGGCGCCGCTGAATTGATCAACGATTTGCTCGCCGCGCTGTACCTGTCGTGCAACCGGGATTTCCCGAAGCTGCGCCAAGGGGCCACTGAGCTGATCACCGTGTTCTCGCGCGCCACTATTGAGGGCGGCGCGGACGCCCAGTCGATCTTCGGTGAGAAGAGCGCTATGGATCGGCGGCTGGCCGGCCTGCGGACCGTCCACGAGTTGTCGGCGTTCCTGGTCCTGGCCTTCGAGCGGTTCGTCGGCTACGTGTTCGACTTCTCCCAGTTCCGGCACGCCAACGCGCTGCATCAAGTCATCAGCTATGTGCGCGTCCACTATGCCGAGCGCATCACCTTGGCCGAGGTCGCCCGTCAGGTGTGGCTGTCGCCCAGCTATTTGAGCGCGGTGTTCTCCGCGGAGATGGGGATGAGCCTGACCGCGTATGTGCGGAAAATCCGGGTGGACAAGAGCAAAGACCTGCTCGCCGGCACGCGGCTGAGTGTGGCGGATATCGCCGCCGAGACGGGTTTTTCGGACCAGAGCTATTTCACCAAGGTATTCACCAAGGCGGTTGGCGTGTCGCCGACGCAGTTCCGCCGGGAACACAACGGAGCCGACCATGGATAAGGTCTCGCCCACCGAGAGCGGTCTGCTCGCGGACGCGCTCGCCGCCGGGGGGCATCATTTGCCGATGCCCTGTCGCGGCCGGCACAGCTGCGGCAGGTGCGGGGTGTACCTCGCCGGCGCCGCCGAGCCGCCGGACCAGGTGGAAGCCGCGCTGTTGGCGCGGGCCGTTCATGGCCGGCAAGAGCTGGCGCTGCCCGGTTACGAATTCCGCCTGGCGTGCCTGGCGCGCATCAGCGGCGAAGTGACGATCATGGCGTCGTCGATCGAGGGAGTGGTGGTCGCGGACACCGACCTCGACCTGGTCACCTACGACGGGCGCTCGCCGCGGCGGCTCGGCTGCGCGATCGACATCGGCACCACGACCGTCACGGTGCTGCTGTTCCGGCTGGGCGACCGGGAGCGGCTCGCCGACGTCAGCGCGCTCAACCACCAGGTCGCGCACGGCGCGGACGTGTTGAGCCGGATCGACGCGGCCTCGCGGGTGGGGGTGGCGGCGCTGCGGGCGCTCATCGTGGACCAGCTTGACGCGATGCTCGCCGAGGCGCTGGGGCGCGCCGGCGCCCGCCCCGGCGACATCGAGCGGATCACCGTGACCGGCAACACCACCATGCTGCATTTGTTGACCGGCCGCCCAGTCGCGTCGTTGGGAGTGTTCCCGTTCACCCCGGACACGCTGTTCGGGCACACGATTCCGGCGGCGGAGCTGTTCGCCGGCCTCACCGACGCGGAGCTGTACCTGCCACCGGGCATCTCCACCTACGTGGGACCGGACATCGTGTGCGGGGTGCTCGCCACCCGGCTGGGTGATCAAGGGCGCGGCGAGCTGCTGGTGGACGTGGGCACGAACGGTGAGATGGCGCTGGCGGCGAACGGCCGGTTGTGGTGCTGCTCCACCGCCGCCGGGCCGGCGTTCGAGGGCGCGGAGATCTCCGCGGGGATGCCGGCGCTGCCCGGCGCGATCGACGACGTGTGGGCCGCGGCGGGGCGGCTGGAGTTCTCCACCATCGAGCGCAAACGCCCCAAGGGGCTGTGCGGCACCGGTTTGATCAACGCCGTGGACGCGTTCTTGGATCTTGGCGTCGTGGACGAGACCGGGGCGATGGACGGCGAATCCGTCGCCATCGGCGCGAGCGGCATCGCCGTCACCCAGGCCGACGTGCGCAAACTGCAGCTCGCCAAGGCCGCGATCGCGGCTGGCATCGACACCATGCTGGCCGAGTCCGGGCTGGATGCGGCCGACCTGGTGGCGTTGCAGCTGGCCGGCGGCTTCGGCAGCTACATCTCGCCGGAGCAGGCCGGCGGCATCGGGCTCATTCCCGTCGATCTGGTCGCCAAGTCCGAGCCGGCCGGCAACACCGCGCTGACCGGCGCGGTCCTGCTCACCCTGTCGCGCGCCGCGCGCCGGGAGGCGGAGCGCCGTGCTGCGGCGGCCGTGGAGGTCCAGCTGGCCACCCACCCCGTCTTCATGACGCAATACATAGAGCAGATGGCGTTCCGGGAGGAGCCCGATGACTGAGCCGACCCAACCCGACCAGCCCGCCCGCGTTGACCCGCCCGCTCGGCCTGACCCGTCGTCCCAGCCTGACCCGTCGTCCCAGCCTGAACCGACCCAGCCCGAGCCGCCCGCGCCGCTGCGGTCCGCGCTGGTCGCCGAGGCGCTGGAGTTCGGTTTCTCGCACGCCGCGCTGATGGACCCGGCCAAATTGAGGGTCCGCGACGAGGTGCGCGACATGTGCGCGGCCGACCGGTGCCACTCCTATGGCCGGTCTTGGTCCTGCCCGCCGGGCTGCGGGACGTTGGACGACTCGCGGCGCGTGCTCGCGCGCTATCGCTGCGGCCTGATCTTGCAGACCACCGGCGAGCTCGAGGACCCGTATGACTACGAGGGCATGATGGCCCCCGGCGAGGAGCAGCAGCGGCGGCTCATCGAGTTCCGCGACGAGCTCTGGGGGCGCTACCCGAACATGCTGGCGCTCGGCAATGGCGCGTGCGCGGTCTGCGCGCCGGAGGAATGCACCTATCCCGATTCGTCCTGCCGGTACCCGGATCAGATGGTGCAGTCGATGGAGGCGTTCGGGCTGATCGTCTCGGACACCTGCGCGGACAACGACCTTGGCTACTACTACGGGCCGAACACCATCACCTACACCGGGTGCTATTTGCTCGAATGAGCCGCCCGATCCCCGTCATGATCAAGCGTTTTTGCGCATAGATTTGGCGCATTCGCATGATCATGAGGAGATTGCGGGAGAGATCACGGGGTGGCGGTCAGCGGGACCCGATGCCCGCCACCCCGTGGGTCAGTCGTCCCAGGTCAGTGGCTCGCACAGCGCTTTGAGGTTCTCCGGCGGGGTCGGGGACGGGATCTCGCAGCCGGCGTTCACGATGAACCGCGGCCCCGCCTCGTCCCGAGCGATCTTGAGCTTCTCCCGGATCGCGGCTGGGTTGCTTTGCAAGACGTCGGCCACCGGGTCGAGGTTGCCGCCGAGCACCACCCGGTCACCGAGGACCTTCCGCGCCGTCTTCATGTCCACCAGGTAGTCGACGTCGACAATGTCCAGGCCCAGGGTGGCCAGGCCGGGAAGCAGATGGGTGATGTTGCCGCAGATGTGCATGCGCGCGATGGCGCCGGCCCCCTTGATCGCGTCGACCAGCTTGCGCTCGCGGGGAAGGATGAACTCCTCATACAGCTCGGGCGAGACCTGGCTGGCCACCGCGTCGCCGATGCCGATGGTGTCCACCCCCAGCGCGATCTGGGCCAGCGCGTAGGTGATGGCGTTGTCCAGCGCGACATCCATCAGCGCGGCGATGTCCTCCGGCTCGGTGAGCAGCCCGATGAAGAAATCCTCGACGCCGCGGATGTCGGCGGCCTCGGCGGCCGGGCCCTCGACCCAGCCCATGATGGAGTGGGTGTCGCGGTAGTGGGCCAGGTAGAAGCGCAACGCGTCCATGCGGTCGCGCATCCGGGTCGAGGTCTCCGGATCGGGTTTCTTGAGCAGGGACAGGTCCACGCCGTCGGCCAGTGGCGGCCGATCGATGCGCACGCCGTGATCGGGGGAGTAGCTGACCTTCGCGCCGAACCCTTCGGTCTCCCGGAACGGGTCGCTCATCGTGTTCATCTGGTCGATGCCGAAGTATTCGTTGCAGACGACGTTGGCCTTGGTCATCACGCGGTGGTCGGCGGCGAACTGGCCCCAGTCCGAGCCGATGTATTCGGCGGCGAATCGCATCAGGATGGGGATTCGGGGGATGAAGTCCACGGGTTCGCCGGCGAGGAGATTCAGGTAGCGCTCTTTGCTGTTCATCGATCCTCCTGGGGAACCGGTGGCGGGGCGGGGAAGGTGATGCGGCGAGGACTGTGCCGCGGCGAGCAGCGGTGGGCGACCCGCCGACGTGGCCCGCCGCTGATGGTAGCGCCGGCCGGCGCGCCGGGACGATCGCGACGGTGGGGTCCGCGGGCAAGGTCCGTAAGAAGGTGCGAATGATCGCAAGGTTCTTCTAGCGGGTTCGGTTGGGGTCGGGCAGTGTCATCTTCGATGAGGCCGGCCGGCGGCGGTCGGTGACGGCAGAGCACAAGCGATCAAGTGGAGGTGGACCAGGTGCGCGTCAGGTCGATGGGTCCGTTGGCGTATCAGGATGCCGATGAGTTCGTGTTCGGGCAGGCCCGGCGCCCGGTGACGACGCGGGCTGGCCTCGCCATCGGTGGTGGCGTCGTCTACCCGGAGATCAATTTCACGCTTCCGCCGATGCTGGTCACCCAGGACACGATGGGTGAGGTGATCGACAACTATCGCGAGATCATGACCGGGGTCTGCCAGCGGGCGGCCGAGCTTCGCGTGCCCGGGTTCGTCGCGGAAATCGAGCTGTTGCCGCCGATGACGTTCAACCCCGCCTGGGGCGAGCAGGTGTGCCGCACGGTGGTGGAGGTGATCGCCGAGCACGAGCAGAAGCACGGCGTGAAGGCCGCGGTGCGGATCACCCCGGTGGACATCCGCGAGGGCCGCGACCTGGAGCACATGTGGCACGGTCAGCACTGGGACAACGTCATGGCCACGTTCGAGGGCTGCGCCGAGGCCGGGGCCGAGCTGCTGGCGATCGAGTCCGTGGGTGGCAAAGAGGTCCACGACGAGGCGGTGATGTACTGCGACCTGCCGAGGTCGGTGTTCGCGCTGAGCGTGCTGGGCACGCGGGACATGGAGCGGTTGTGGACCTCCATCTGTGACATCGCGGCGAAGCGAGGCGTGGTCGCCTCCGGTGACACCGCCTGCGGGTTCGCCAACACCGCGATGGTGCTCGCCGAGCGGAATTACATTCCCAAGGTGTTCGCGGCCACCGTCCGGGTTGTGTCCGCGGTGCGCTCCCTGGTGGCCGTCGAGTGCGGTGCGACCGGGCCGCACAAGGACTGCGGCTACGAAGGGGTGTACGTCAAGGCGATCACCGGCACTCCGGTGTCGCTGGAGGGCCGCGCGTCCGCGGGCGCGCACTTGTCCCCGGTCGGCAACATCGCGATGTGCGTGGCCGATCTGTGGAGCAACGAGTCGATTCAAAACATCAAGCTGCTCGCCGGGGCGGCGCCGACGGTGGGCTTCGAACAGCTGGCTTACGACTGCCGGCTGGTCAACCAGGCGAGTGAGCGGGGCCGGGACACCGCCCTGCTGCTGCGCGACCTGCACGCCGACTCCGACTCTCGGCTCGACCCGCAGGCGTACGTGCTGCGCCCAGATGTGGCGCTGGCCATCGCGGGCGAGCTGGTGCGCGTCGAGGGCGACTATGAGCGCGGCAAGCTGGCCGCCGGGTTGGCCTTGGCGGAGCTACGCAAAGCGCGCCAGAGCGGGGATTTGCTGCTGGATGACCGGGAGGAGACCTGGTTGGATATCTTGTCCGTGGCGGCGGAGGGCCTGCCCGAGACCGCCGAGGAACTGACGGCGGAGATGGCCGACTCGGCGGCGTTCGACCCCAAGAAATACGACCTATAAGGCGCGAGAGCGCGAAAGGAACGAGGACGACAATGTCGACGTTGGAGGAATTGTCCGAGGCCGTGCAGAAAGGACGGGCGAAGGACGTTGTGGCGTTGATCGAGAGCGGCCTGGCGGAGGGCGTTCCGGCGCAACAGCTGCTCGACGAGGGACTGCTCAAAGGCATGGGCATTCTCGGCGCCCGCTTCAAGAACAACGAAGTGTTCGTGCCCGAGGTGTTGATCGCGGCGCGTGCGCTGAACAAGGGGACTGAGGTCCTCAAGCCCAAGCTGATCGAGGCCGGCGTCGAGGCCCGGGGCAGAGCGGTGATCGGCACCGTCAAGGGCGACTTGCACGACATCGGCAAGAACCTGGTCAAGATGATGCTGGAGGGCTCCGGCTTCGAGGTGATCGATCTCGGCGTCGACGTGTCCGACCAGAAGTTCGTCGAGGCCATCGGCGAGCACCACCCGGATCTGATCTGCCTGTCCGCGCTGCTGACCACGACGATGGGCCAGCAGGGCGAGGTGGTCAAGTCGGTCACTGCCGCCGGGCTGCGCGACCAGGTCAAGATCCTGGTCGGCGGGGCGCCGGTCTCGCAGGGGTTCTGCAACGACATCGGCGCCGACGGCTACGCCCCCGACGCGGCCTCGGCGGCCGAGCTGGCCACCAGCCTCGTCGGTTGACGGCTCGCCCGGACCACCCGAGTCGGCGGTTCGGCGAGTGTCGATAAGCGAGTTGGGGCGGGGCGATAGTGACTCGCGCAGAGGATGAAGCGAGCTGGCTCGGGCTCAACTGGGCCAGCTCTCCGCCGCTCGTCCGGTTATCCCCTAGAAGGTCTGTCGGGGTGTCTGACCCATCCCGAGCAGGGAACCGGGCTAATACACCCCGATCTCCCGCCAGGCGGATTTGCAGTATTCGTAGTTCTGATCGGACAAGCCGATCGAGTGGTATTCCTCCAAGTATCCGATAAGGCCGCCGTCCGGGCGCGCCAAATTGTCTTTCAGCGTCCGGACAGCGGCGTAGATGTCGTCCTTGGTCCCACTTAGCGCGGTGGTTTGGTAGCTGACCGGGCACATGAAGCACACCTGGCTGCCGAACTCTTGGCCCAATTGCGCGATGTCGAACACGTTGGGCTGGCTGACGTTGAGGATGTCCACGCCGAGCTCAATGAAATCGCCGATGATGCTTTGTATGTGGCCGCAGCAATGAAAATACACGTCCAAGCCAAGTTGGTGACAAAGATCGAACTGTCGTTGATAGTAGGGTTTGAAGAACTCGCGCCACAGGTCCGGTGAGATGATCAGATTGTTCTGGGTGCCCCAGTCGTCGAAGAACCCGACCGCTGAGAAACCCCGGCCGGCGGCCCGCCGGATGACCTCCTCCTCGAACCCGAACACGCCGTCCGCGAGCCGCTGGATGCCCGTTTCCTCTTCGTATAGGCCCATCAACGTGTCCGCGAAGCCGCGCAGGAAGCTCATCACGGTGAAGCCGGAAAGGGAGAGGCTGGCGACGTAGTACTTGTCCGGGCCGTAGGCCGCCATCTTCTCGTCCGCCAGGCGGAAGCGCGTCGGATCGGCCGGGTCCGGGAATCGATACGAGTCAAGATCGGCCCAGTCCGTGATCAGGGTGTCGCGGGGCTGGCCCATGGTGCCGTCGAGGCGATCCCAGGAGAACCCGAATTCCGAGCGGTCCTCGCCGGGTCCGTTGAAATGGTGCACCACCTCGGCGATAATGAGGTCCGACTCGGCGAAGTCCTTATTGTAGTAGAGCATTGGGACACGGTCCGGATGGTCGAACCGAATAGCTCTTTGCACACGCTCTTTCGATAGCACGACGAGGACTCCTGGTCGAAGTGTGAATATCAACGCTAATGGTAGCACCGGCAATGATCGACATTTTGTGGTCAACGCGGTGTCTGGTCCGTGGTGGTTCAGACGGTGGTCTAGAAGGGTGGCGGCTCGTCGGGGTCGGCTGGCGCGGTCGGGTTGGTCGTGGGGTTGTTGGCTGTTGATTTGACAACGAGCAGGCCGGCGGGATCGAAGTCGGCGCTGTGGTCGATGGGGTGGGTGGTGGGTGGGGTGTGGTAGACGTGGCCGGTGGGGCTGGTCCAGCAGGCGGATACGTCGGGGTCGATGCGGAGGCCCCAGCCGCCTTGGTGTTTGAGGGTGTGGTGGCGTCGGCACAGGGGCAGGAGGTTGGCGGCGTTGGTGGTCCCGCCATCCTCCCACGCGATCGAGTGATCCAAATCGCATCCGATCGCGCGGCGGGCGCACCCCGGGAACGCGCACCGCGTGTGACGGTTGACCACGTGGCGGCGCAGCGACGCGGGCGGCCGA
>WQZC01000031.1 GCA_009780925.1 Actinomycetes bacterium
CTGGTGGTGATCGCCAATGCGATTCAGGATGCCCTGGCCACCACCGCCGTGCCGCTCGCGGTCTTCGCCGCCGGCCTGCCAAACAGCCCGGAGGTGGTGATGGCGGCCGCTTCCTTCACCGAACGGTTCGACTTCCGCACCCTCGGACCGCTCGACCATGCGGCGGCGGAACGGGCGTTGTTGGAGCCGGCACTAGCGCAGCGCGTCACCTGGCAAACAGCTGCCGCCAGCGCGGTGCTCGACGCCGCCAGCGGCTCGCCATATCTCATCCAGCGCCTGGGTGACGAGGCATGGCTGTTGGCCGATCCCGCGCCCGGCGGCGAGATCGCGCTCAAGCACGCGAGGGCCGCAGTGGACGATGTCCGCGACAGCCTCGGCGCCGGCATGTTTCGTGGCCGATGGGTCAAGGCGAGCCAGGCCGAGCGCGAATTCATGGTCGCCGTGGCGCAAACCGCTGGCATGAACGGCGTGGCGCGGACCCGCGACCTAACCGCGCTGTTGGGCAAGACCACACCCCAGCTCAGCCAGGTGCGCAGAACGCTCCTGGAAAAGGGACTCGTGGAGACGGTCGCGCGCGGCGAATTGCGATTCACCATGCCGGGATTCGCCGAGTTTGTGCTCAGCCAGGTCGACGTTCCTTGGCTCGGCCCACGGTTGGCGGCCGGCACCACAACCGTCGAACAACTACCAGCCCCCCGATGAGACCCGGCGCGATATCAAGCGAACTCGCGACATCACGGTGCATGAGGATTGCCGGACCACCACGCGTCTGATCTGGGTCGCCATCTCTGTGGACCCACCGGCCAATGTCGCCACCGTAAACAAGATCCTCACCCGCTGGTCAGCGGGCGCGGCACGTGGCCGAGCCGCGGCCCGGCACGCGCTATTGCCGGCGCGCCGCCCACCAGGCGCGCAACTCGCCCACCGCCGCGTCGTGGTCGAGCGGGCCGCGCTCCATGCGCAGGCCGAGCAGAAACTGGTACGCCTCGCCGACCGCCCGACCGGGGGGGATCCCCAACACCGCCATGATCTCGTTGCCATCCAGGTCGGGGCGGATCGCGTCCAGCTCCTCCTGCTTGCGCAACTGTTCGATGCGCCACATCAGGGTGGCGTAGGCGTCGGCCAGCGCCGCCGCCTTGCGCCGGTTGCGGGTGGTGCAATCCGAACGGACCAGGATGGCGAGCCGGTCGAGCAGCGGCCCGGCGTCCACCACGTACCGGCGCACGGCGGAGTCGGTCCAGTCGGCTTCCTGGTAGCCGTAGAACCGCAGGTGCAGGAACACCAGCCGGCCGACCTGCTCGATGATGTCCTTCGAGTAGCGCAGCGCCTTGAGCCGTTGCCGCGCCAGGCGGGCGCCGACCACCTCGTGGTGGTGGAAGGTGACCCGGCCGTCCGCCTCGAACCGGCGGGTCGCCGGCTTGCCGATGTCGTGCAGCAGCGCGGCCAGACGCAGCACCAGGTCCGCCTCGCCCAGCTCCTGCCATTCCAGGTCGATGGCCTGGTCGAGCACCTGCAACGAGTGCAGGTAGACGTCCTTGTGCTGGCCGTGCTCGTCCACGGTCATCCGCAGCGCCGCCAGCTCGGGCAGCACCACATCCGCCAAACCGGTGTCCACCATCAGCTCCAACCCGGGCCGGGGGGCGGCGGCCAACAGCAGCTTGGACAGCTCGGCCTGCACTCGCTCGGCGGTGATCCGGGACAGCTCACCGGCCATCGCGGTCATCGCGGCGCGCGTCTCATCGGCCACCGTGATCACCGGCATGGACACCGTCCGGGTCGAGCCAGCCAACGTGGACACGAACCGGGCGGCGCGCAGCATGCGCAGCGGGTCGTCGGCGAAGGATTCCTCCGGGGCGGCTGGGGTGCGCAGCACGCCGCGGGCCAGATCCGCCAACCCGCCGTACGGGTCGGTGAACACCGGCGGGCCGGCCACCGACACCGCCATCGCGTTCACGGTGAAGTCGCGCCGGCGCAGGTCATCGACCAGTGAGTCGCCGTACACGACGTCGGGGTTGCGGCTCACCCGGTCATACCGGTCGGCGCGGAACGTGGTGATCTCGCAGCTCCGGCCGCCCACCTGGACGCCGACCGTGCCGAACTCGATGCCAGTGGTCCAGGTCGCCTCGGCAACCGGCGCCACCAGCGCCAGCACGTCCTGCGGATGCGCGTCGGTGGTGAAGTCCAGATCCTCGTCGGGGCGGCCCAGGAGCGCGTCGCGCACTGTTCCGCCGACGAGGTGCAGCTGACGGCCAGCGGTCGCGAACACCGCGCCGAGTCGTTCGGCCGCGGTTGGGATCGGGATCAGATCGGCGGGGTCACGAGCGGGCACTGTTTCATTCTTCCTTGTCCGCGCACCGGTCCAGCACCATTGCGGCCCGTCACCACCGCTACCACTCGCCACCACGGCTACCACTCGTCGCCACCGCGGCTCGCCATCACTGCGGCGCGCGCGGTGAGGCGGGCCGCCGCCACCGACCGCGCCACGAGCCGCGCGCGGACGGTGAGTCCAGGCGCGACCGCTACCATCGGGCCATGTCCCGAGGCTCGTCGGACGCGGCTGATCGCGGTCGCAACGCGGCGCGGGCGTCACGTTCTGGCCGGGGTCGGCGGCGGCCGCCGAGGCTGCGCCGAGTCAACGAGACCAGCGCCGGCGGTTTGGTCGTCGACCTGACCTCGGGGCAGCCGCGCGGGGCGCTCATCGCGCGAATCGACAAGCGCGGACGGCTGATCTGGTCACTGCCCAAGGGACACGTCGAGCCTGGGGAAACCACTGAGCAGGCGGCGGTGCGCGAGGTGGGGGAGGAGACCGGGATCACCGGGGAGATCATCGGCGCGCTCGGCGCGATTGATTTCTGGTTCCTCGCCGACGGACACCGGATCCACAAGACGGTGCACCACTACCTGCTCCGCGCGGTCGGCGGCGAGCTGTCCGACGCCGATATCGAGGTCGCCGAGGTGGCCTGGGTGCCCATCGGCGAGATCGGCTCGCGGCTCGCCTACCCGGATGAGCGCCATCTGGTCGACCTCGCCGAACGCATGCTCGCCGAGTCCGGTCCCCTCGCCGAGTCGGCGTGAGGCGACAGCGAGTGAGGACCACAAGACCGCAACGAGCGCGGAGCCGAACCATGTCACGGCGGCGATAGCGAGTGAGAACCGGATGGACTTGGCCGGCGCGGCTGGCCGCCGGCCTGGGAGCCGGCGTCGTCATCGCCGCGAGCGGCACCTTCGCGGCGCCCGGCGCGATGCCCGGCGCGAGCGCCGTCGCCCGCCCGGCATCGGCGCACTTGGCGTCCGCGGCAGCGGCCCAGGCAGCCAGCTCGCCCGCGGTGACCGTTGCCGTCCTTGGCGTCACCCCGAGCACCCCGGCGGTGACCTCCGAGGCCCAACCGCTGACGATCACGGTGCGTCTGACCAACACCACTGCGGCACCGCTGTACGACGCGCGGCTGGATGCGGTGCGGGAGGCGCCCGTCACCCGGCCAGGGGTCATTTTTGATCTGATCGCTCATCCGGCGGCGGTGCAACCCACCACCGACCTGACGCCGCATCTGCTCGACAAACCGTTGGCCGCGCGCGCCAGCACCACCGTCACGTTTTCGACCACCACCAGCGATCAGGCCACGGCCGAGAACATCTGCCTGTGCAACCGCGGCATCTACCCGATCAACCTGATTGTGCGCGCGGCCACCGCGCCCGGCGGTGACGCCGCCGAGGTGGGGTTCGGGCAGACCTTCGTGCCATCCTTCCCGCAGCGCCCCGACCCGGTTCAGGTCAGCTGGGTCCTGCCTTTGATTGACCGACCGCACCGCGCCACGGCCAGCGACGTCTTCGTCGATGACCAGTTGGCCGGATCGGTGAGCCCGGGGGGGCGGTTGGACCGCGTGTTGCGCGTGATCGAGCAGGTGGTCAGCGCCCAGCCGGCGATCCGCCTGACGGTGCTGGTCGACCCGGAACTAATCGACGAGCTGACCACCATGAGCAACGGGTACCAGGTCGCGGCGCCAGGCCGGGCCGCCGTTCCAGGCGGTGGCGGCGCGGCGGCCCGCGCCTGGCTGGACCGGCTGCGCCGGATCGCGGTCGCGGTCGACGTCGCCCTCACCCCGCCCGCCGATCCCGATGTCGACGCGTTGAGCGCCGCCGGGCTCGACTGGTCGCCGGCCGCGGGCGAATCCCCCGACGCCGCATCCACCGAGATCCTCGGCCCGGCGGCCGGAACTGACATCGCCTGGCCGGCGGGCGGCACGCTCAGCGCGCAGGGCCTGGCCGCGGTCCGCCGCCACGGCGCGTCCACGGTGATCCTCAACGCGGCGCCGAACGCCGCCGCGAGCGATCCGAAATCAACGGCGGAGGCCCCGGACGCGGTCACCTCGACGGCCGGGCTGACTGCGGTTCTGCTGGACAACCAGCTGCAGGGACTGGCCGCGCGCGCGCTGTCGGGCGCGTCGGGCGCGCTGCCCGAGCTGGTGGCCGCGCTGGCGGTGCGCGCCGCGCAAGACCCCGAGCGCCGGCACTACGTGGCGCTGGCCGCAGACCGCTACGTGAACCCGCAGCCAGCGGCGGCGGTCCGCACCATAATCACCACGTCCACCGCGTCCTGGTCCACCCCCTTGTCCATCCGGCAGGCGGTGGCCACCGTGGCGCCGGTGGCCCAGCCGATCGCGAGCGGGGGCGCGTCCACCGGGCTCCCGGTGAGCCTCACCAGTTCCCTCGTGGCGCAGCTCAGCTTCGTCGACTCGCTGCGCGCGGCCCTGGCGCCGGCGGACGCGGACAAGTTGCTCCACGGCTTCGCCGCGGCGGCGCAACGGTGCGAGTCCTCGGCGTGGCGCGCCGAGCCGGCCGGCGGGGCCCGCTGTGGGGCTGAGCTGCAGACCCTGACCGACGGGTGGCGGCACGCGGTGTGGATCGAGCCGCCCGCGTCCGGCGGGTACACCCTGGCCTCGTCGGACGCTCCGTTGTACCTCACCGTCGTCAATGAGCTGCCGGTCGCGGTCACAGTGCGCGTCAGCCTTTCCCCGAGGGGCGGCATCGCCGGCCTGCGGGCCGATCCGACCCCAAAGACGCGGCTCGCGGCCGGGCAGCGCCTGCCACTTCGCGTCAGCGTGCATGTGACGCGGACCGGGCATTTCTCCGCGCTGGCCCAGGTGTCCACCCCCGATGGGGCGACGCTGGGCGAGCCGGTGACGGTTAATGTGCGGTCCACGGCGCTGGGCACGGTGGGCCTGGTCATCACGGTGGCGGCGGGCGTGGTGCTGGCGGCCGCCATGGCGCGTCGGCTCCTCCGCCGGCTCCGGGCGCGACGCGCGATGAAGAGCGCGGCGCGGTGACCGGACCGACGAACCCGCCCGATCCGCACCGGGGAGCCGGACCGAGGGCGAATGATTCGGCTGACGACGTTTGGGGCAGCCCCACCTGGAGCGGAAGCGCGGTGGCGCCCGATCCGGGCCAGGGCGGTCCGTCGTCCCCCGGTCCGTCGTCCCCCGGTCCGTCGTCGTCCGGGCCTCCGTCGTCCCCCGGTCCGGGGTCGTCTGGTTCAGGATCGTCCGGTCCTGCGTCGCCCGGTCCAGAGCGTCCGGCGCCCCGGCCTCGGCGCGCGACGCCCTCCGATGGGGGTGGTTGGTCGCAACCGTCGCACTACGGACGTGGCCTGGTCACCGTTGAGCCCCGGATGTTCACTGAAGGCGACCCGGTGCCCGCGATCGCCATGCCGGAGTGGCAACAGCTCTCCGATGACGAGTGGGCGCGCCGGGGCGGGGACGCGGTGTGGGGGCGCGGCTCGGCGTGGGGGGCCACCACCTACGTCGGCCCCCGGCGCTATCGGCCCGATCGGCCCCAGCCACTGGATCGCTACGGCCGCCCGATCCCCACCCGTGCCCCGTCGGAGGCCGAGCCCGCGCCGTGGGAGCAGGCCGCCGGCCCAACCGCGCCCGAGGCGGGGGAGGAGACCAACCGTCGCGTGCTGGCCTCTTCGCGCACCATGGCGGTGGCGAGCCTGGTCAGCCGGATCACCGGCTTCCTGCGCAGCACCCTGTTGGTGGCCGCGCTGGGCGTGGCCGGCGTCGGCAACGCCTACAACCTGGCCAACAACCTGCCCAACCAGGTGTATGAGCTGCTGCTGGGCGGGGTGCTGTCCAGCGTGCTGATCCCGCTGCTGGTGCACGCCGAGCACAACGACGACGACAACGGCATGGCCTACACCCAGCGGCTCATGTCGGTGTCGGTGGCCGCGCTGGCGGTGGTGACCGGGATCGCCATCGCCTGCTCGCCGCTGCTCGCCTCCGCGTTCGCGCACGGCGCCGCCCAGCGCAGCCTGACCTCGACGTTCGCGATGCTCCTGCTGCCGGAGATCTTCTTCTACGGGCTGGGCGCGATGTTCACCGCCGTGCTGAACATCCGCCGGGTGTACGGGCCGGGCGCGTGGGCGCCGGTCTTCAACAACCTGATCGTCATCTTGTCGGTGCTGATCTTCTGGACGCTGCCCGGCCCGACCACGCTCAACCCGTCGACGATGACCACCACCCAGGTGTTGGTGATCGGCATCGGCACCACGCTGGGGATCGCTGGCCAGGCGCTGATCCTGATCCCGTCGCTGCGCCGGTCCGGGTTCGTGTGGAAGTGGCGCTTCAAGGCGCGCCCCAACGAGGCGGGGCGGATGCGCGAGGCCGGCACACTGACCGGCTGGGTGCTCGGCTACGTGGTGGCCAGCCAGGTCGGGGTCACCGTGATCGCCAAGGTGGGCGTGGCCCGGGACGGATTCGCCCAGTTCACCAACGTCGATCTGCTGTTCCAGATGCCCTACGGGATCCTGGTGGTGTCACTGCTGACCGCGCTGATGCCACGGCTGTCCCGGGCGGCGGCGCGCGGCGACACCGCGGCGGTGGTCTCCGACCTGGGCCTGGGCGCGCGGCTGTCCGCGATCGCGTTGGTGCCGATCTCGGTCGGCTTCATCGCGCTCGGCCCCCCCTTCACCACGGTGCTGTTCGCCTACGGCAACACCTCGATCCCCGAGGCGCGGGTGATGGGCTACTCGCTGGCCTGGTCGGCGTTCGGGCTGCTGCCATTCGCGGTGGTGATGCTCCAGCTGCGGGTGTTTTACGCGATGCGCGACGGGCGCACCCCCACGTTGATCAACATTTTCATGGTGGCGGCCAAGGTGGCCCTGGTGCTCATCGCCGATCAGAGCGTGCACAACCAGGCCCAGTTCATCGAGTGGCTCAACGGCGCCACCTCGATTTCCTACCTCGTCGGCGCGATCGTCGGGCACGTGCTGCTGACCCGCCGGTTCGGCGGCCTCGGGTTCGGCAAAGTGGCCCAGACGGTGTCCCGGGTCGGGATCGCCTCGATGCTGGGCGGCGCGGCGGCCTGGGCGGCAGCCGTGGTGACGCAGAACGCCCTGGGACGCGGGCACACCGGCTCGTTGGTCGCGCTGATCGGCGGGGCGCTGGTGGGCGTGGTGGTGCTCGCGGTGATCTTGTGGCAGATGCATCCGCCGGAGCTGCGCGAGATCGCCGCCACCATGCGTCGCTGAGCCGGCGACCACCGGCGCGCATGGTGGCGGCAGCGCGCCCGGCCCCCTACCATTGGTCGCGCAACGCGCCTGCCGCAGCCACCGCGCAGGCAGCGAAACGCTACGAAATGAGCCTCGTGAACCCAACCGCGACCCGAAACCTGATCATCATCGGCTCCGGACCGGCCGGCTACACCGCCGCGCTGTACGCCGCCCGCGCGCAACTGGCCCCGCTGGTTTTCGAGGGCTCCCAGTTCGGCGGCGCGCTGATGAACACCACCGAGGTGGAGAATTTCCCGGGATTCCCGGACGGCATCGCTGGTCCCGAGCTGATGGCGCGAATCCGCGCGCAAGCGGAGCGCTTCGGCGCGGAGCTGGTTCCCGACGACGTGCTGTCCGCCGAGCTGACCGGCCCGGTGAAGCTCATCGGCACGCACAACGGCGAGCACGCCGCGGCGGCCGTCATCCTGGCGATGGGCTCGGCTTATCGGCGTCTGGGCGTGCCCGGCGAGGACGAGCTGTCCGGCCACGGCGTGTCGTGGTGCGCCACGTGCGACGGTTTCTTTTTCCGGGGCCAGGACATCGCGGTGGTCGGCGGGGGCGACACGGCGCTGGAGGAAGCCACCTTCTTGACCCGGTTCGCCAACACCGTCACCGTGGTGCACCGTCGCGACGCGCTTCGCGCCAGCCAGATCATGACTGATCGGGCGCTCGCCAACGACAAGATCCGCTGGGCGTGGAACTCGAGCGTGGTTGGAATCAGCGGCGACGGCGCGGTGGAACGCGTCAGGCTTCGCGACACCGCCACCGGCGCCGAGCGGGATCTAGCGGTGACTGGATTGTTCGTGGCGATCGGGCACGAGCCGCGCAGCGCGCTAGTCGCCGGACAGGTGGCGCTCGATCCGACGGGCTACGTGCGCACCGCCGAGGGCGGCTCGTCGACCAACCTGGACGGGGTGTTCGCGGCCGGGGACTTGGTGGATCACACCTACCGTCAGGCGATCACCGCCGCCGCCGCCGGCTGCCGGGCGGCGCTGGACGCCGAGCGGTACCTCGCGGCGATCGCGGCGGCCGGCTAGTCGCGGCGGGCGCGGCAGTTGCGGCGGCCCCGGCGGGCGCGTGAAACTGTCAGTGGCCAGCGGTACGAACAGTCCACACGAAGTCCCAAGCTAGGAGTTGCGAATCATGGGTAAGAACACCAAGACGGTGACCGACGGCACGTTCGCGCAGGACGTGCTGCAGGCGGAGGGCCCGGTCGTCGTTGACTTCTGGGCGGAGTGGTGTGGGCCGTGCCGGATGGTCTCCCCGATCTTGGAGGAGATCGCCGGTGAGCACGAGGGCACGCTGACCGTCGCCAAGCTCAACATAGACGAGAACCCGGAAACCGCCCGCGCCTACCGGATCATGTCGATCCCGACGATGGCCGTGTTCCGCGGCGGACAGGTGGTCAAGTCAATCGTGGGCGCGAAGCCGAAGGCCGCGCTGCTGCGGGACCTGGCCGAGTTCCTCTGAGCCCGCCTACGGCTCGGGCGCGCCAGACGGGGCGGCGCGCCCATCATCTCGGCGCGGAAGCGCTGCCGCTCGCAGTTTGGTTGGCAGTTTGACGGGCCGCTCAGCGGCGTGGTCTTCGGGGCGTGGGTGGGCGCGGCCACACCCTGGCACGGCAACACCCCGACGCGACGGCAGCGCGGCACCCGACCGGTACGGCACAATGGATGGTGTTAACCCGCTCAGCCGTTACCAAGGTGAGGACCGATGTTGCTTCGACGCGGCGATGAAGGCACCGCCGTCGCCGAGGTGCGGGCGACCCTTGCCGCGCTGGGTCTGCTGGGCAACAGTGTCGCCGATGACGCGGCCCGCTTTGACGCGTCAACGGAGTTGGCGATCCGGCATTTCCAGCAGCGCCGAGGGTTGTCAGCGGATGGCGTCGTCGGCGCGGAGACCTACGCCGCGTTGACCGCCGCCCGGTGGCGGCTCGGCGACCGGGTGCTTGGGTTCCATCCCGCTGCGGCGATGGTCGGTGACGACGTGATGGCGCTTCAGGTGCAATTGCTCGAGATGGGCTACGACGTCGCCCGCCCCGATGGCGTGTTCGGCGCCCGCACGGATGCTCAGTTGCGCAGCTTCCAGCACGACCGAGGCCTGGTTCCGGACGGGGTGTGCGGGCCGGTGACGCTGCGCGCGTTGCGTCAGCTCGGCCGCCGCGTGGTGGGTGGGCGACCGCAGCTGCTGCGCGAGCTGGCCGCGTTCTCGGCTGCGGGGCCGAATCTGTCCGGCAAGCGGATCGTGGTCAACCCCGGTCATGGCGGCGCCGATCCCGGCCACCAGTGGGGCGATGTTTGCGAGGCCAACCTGACCTGGGACCTGGCCACCCGGTTGGAGGGCCGCCTCGCGGCAGTGGGTGTCACGAGTTGGTTGACGCGCGGCCCGGACAGCGGCCCGAGCGATGAGCAACGCGCCGAGTTCGCAAACGACATCGGCGCTGATCTGATGCTGTCGCTGCACGTGGACGGCGCGCCGTCCCCTCGGGCGGAGGGGCTCGCCTGCTACTACTACGGCGGCGGACACGATTCGGCTTCCACTATCGGCGAGCGCTTCGCCGACCTGATCCAGCGCGAGGTGGTCGCCCGCACCGGCATGCTCGATGACCGCGTGCACGGCAAGACCTGGGGCATCTTGCGGCTGACCCGGATGCCTGCGGTGCAGGTCGAGGTGGGCTATCTGACCTCACCAGCGGATCGGGCGCGGCTGGCCGACCCGAGCTTCCGCGACGCGGTGGCCGAGGGACTGCTTGTCGCGGTCCAGCGCCTGTACCTGGCAAAAGCTGACGATCCGCCCACCGGGGTCATGCGGATACCCGCCATAGTCGGTTGAGCGTCACCTCGTCGGGCGCGCGCCGTCGGCTGCGCGCATATGACGTGCGCGCCGGTGAGCCTGACCGGCGATGACCGGCTCGGCCGTGCGCACCCATTACCCGGAAGGCATGTAATTCTCCAGAAATGTCCTGTGTTGTCCGATCGGTGCCACCGGGTCGTCGGACGTGGGCAGGGTGACGATTCGTCGGGACGCGTCCGGCACCTCGTCCCGTTGCTCGCGGAGCTCCCCGCCCGGCGGGTTGCGGATCACGCCGACCAGGATCTCGTCCGGAGCCTGGAATCCGAGTGGGGCCGGGTCACCAATGTTGAGCTTGATGACGCGCCGGCCCTCGACCCCCATTCGCTGCGCCTCGGCGAGGACCGGACCGCGGCTGTCGCAGCAGACGTCGGCGAGTTCGCGGGAGTGGTGCAAATCCGCTGTCATGCCCTTGAGCCCGCCGCCCGCGTGCTTCCCGAATAGCACTGGCCGCGCGTTCGCCCCAGTCGGGTGTGGCAGTGTGGATCAGCGTGGAACTCAAGGATGCGATACGGCGCCGCCGGATGGTGCGGCGATACGACCCAGCGCGCCCGGTGCCCCCGGACACGGTCGATGAGCTTTTGGGTTTGGCGGTGCACGCCCCCTCCGCCGGCTTCAGCCAGGGTTGGCGTTTCGTGGTGCTGGACGCTCCGGAGGCTCGGGAGCGGTTCTGGGCGGCGAGCACCGACCCGGCCGAGCCGGCGGACTCGTGGCTTGACGGGATGCGGACGGCACCGGTGCTGATCGTCGCGCTCTCGGACCGTGACGCGTACTTGCGCCGGTACGCCGAGCCGGACAAGGGCTGGACGGATTTGGACGAATCGCACTGGCCGGTGCCCTACTGGGACATCGACACCGGGATGGCGTCGCTGCTGGTGCTGCTCGGCGCCGTGGATGCTGGGCTCGGCGCATGCTTCTTCGGGGTGTCCGTTGAGCGGCAGGCGGCAGTGCACGAGGCCTTAGCGATCCCCGACGAGTTGAACATAGTGGGCGTGATCAGCCTGGGCCATCCGCTGCCGGATCGCCGCTCCCCCTCGCTGCGGCGGGGGCGCCGCCCGGTCGCCGAGGTGGTCAGCCACAACCGGTTTGGGGACTGAACGGTCCACAGGCGTGGCTGCTGGGCCGGTCGCGGCTGCTGGGCCGGTCGCGGGTGCTGGGCCGGTCGCGGGTGCTGGGCCGGTCGCGGGGTCGCCCCGCCTGCGGGCGTCGCGGCATCCGACCGGGGCTGGAGACTGACCGGCCCGCGGTCCGGTCGCGGTCTACTCGGTCCGTCCGGCGCTGCGGTGGGTCAGCTCCAGCCGCGGATCCATCACCGCCACGATCCGCTCCAGATCCGCCACGGTGGCGAACTCCACGATGATCTTGCCTTTGCGTCGGCCCAGCTCAACCTTGACCGTGGTGTCGAGCGTGTCGGAGAGCTTGGTCGCCAGCTCGGTCAGCCCGGGCGCGGTGATCCGTGGTCCCGGAGCCCGGCGCGGCGCTTTGGCGGCGCGATCGGCACGCCCGGCGATCGCGACCGCTTCTTCGGTGGCTCGCACCGACATGCCCTCGGCGACGATCCGAGTGGCCAGATCCTCCTGGGCGCCCAGATCGTCCAGCGCAAGCAGGGCGCGGGCGTGGCCGGCGGAGATGACACCGGCAGCGACGCGCCGTTGCACCGGTACTGGGAGGTTGAGCAGTCGGATGGTGTTGGAGATGTGGGAGCGGCTGCGTCCCAGGCGCTGCGCCAGCTCGTCGTGGGTGGCGCCGAGGTCGTCCAGTAGTTGGTGGTACGCTGCGGCCTCCTCAAGTGGGTTGAGCGAGGCCCGGTGGATGTTTTCCAGCACCGCGTCGCGGAGCATCGCGTCGTCGGCGGTGTCCCGCACGATCGCCGGTATGGTCGTGAGGCCGGCGGCGATGGCGGCGCGCAGGCGGCGCTCGCCCATGACCAATTCGTAACCGTCGGCGCCGATGGGTCGCACCACCACGGGCTGGAGCACACCGAACTCACGGATCGAGTGGGTGAGTTCGGTCATCGCCTCCTCGTCGAAGACGGTTCGTGGCTGGCGGCGGTTGGCGCGCACAGTCGCGACCTCGAGCTCCTGGAAGACGGATCCGTCCACCGCGCGCATCGGACTGGCCGACAGCACGTCCTGTGTGATTGCCGTGGACAAGATCACGTGGTCCGACACCGCGGACCCGACCGGGCGCGCCGGTGGGCGCGGCGGGTCCCCCACGCCCTCGGGGGCGGTTGGGATCAACGCGTCCAGGCCCCGGCCGAGACCACCGCGGCGCTGCTGTTTGGTCAAACCCGTCTCCTTCGCTCGATAGCTCCCGGATTCATTTGCCAGCCACGCTCTGCTCCACCGTTGCGCCGATCCGACCCCGCTGGGCCAATTCCCTGGCCGCCTGCAGATAGCCGAGCGCTCCGCGCGAGCCCGGGTCATAGGTCATCACGGTCTGCCCGTAGCCGGGAGCTTCGGAGACGCGGACGTTGCGCGGGATGACGGAGGCGACCACCAGCTCCCCAAAGTGTTTGCGGACCTCGGCGGCGACCTGATCGGCCAGCCGGGTCCGGCTGTCGTACATGGTGAGCAGGACCGTGCTGACCACCAACGCGGTGTTCAGATAGGAACGCACCATCTCCACGGTGCCGAGCAGCTGCGCCAGGCCCTCCAGCGCGTAATACTCGCACTGGATGGGGATCAGCACCTCGCGGGCGGCGACCAGCGCGTTCAAGGTCAGCAGACCGAGCGAGGGCGGGCAGTCGATGAACACGTAGTCGAGCGAGGGATCCCGTTCCAGGTGCGCGGCGACGGCACCCGCCAGCCGGCGCTCCCGGCCACTGAGCGAGCTCAGCTCGAGGTCGGCACCGGCCAGGTCGATGGTCGCTGGCGCGCAGGACAGTCCGCGCGCGGCGGCGACCGGGACGATCACCTCGCCGAGGTCGCGCTCACCGAGCAGCACGTCATAGGTGGAAGGGGTGCCGACGGGATGGTCGATGCCGAGCGCGGTGGACGCGTTGGCCTGTGGGTCAAGGTCGATGACGAGAACGCGCAGCCCGTGCATCGCCAAGGCGACCGCGAGGTTCACCGCAGTGGTGGTCTTGCCGACGCCGCCCTTCTGGTTCGCGACAGTCAGCACGCGAGTCGTCGGTGGGCTGGGCCAGTGCTCGTTCTCGATGTTGCGGACCTGGACGGCAGTGAGCGCCTCGCGCGCGATCGGTGTGTCGAAGGTCCCATCGCGCGCGTCGCCGTCGCGCGCGCCCGGTACCCCCACGGCGTCGAGCGCTCGGCTCGCCGCATCGAGGGCGGGTGCCGCTGCCGTGTCGATCGCGGATGTTTCACGTGAAACATCAAGCCCAACGTCGCCCGAGCTGGGACCGGTTCCCGGCCCGCCGAGACCGCCCGCATCCGCGTCTTGCGCCACGCCTTCCCCGCCGCCCGGTCCGGCCCCGCCCCAGTCCGCCCCACCACTCGGCAACGAAGTCGGGCCGGGTCGCGGCACCAGCCGAGGCCGCCCCGACGCGCTCCACGCGTCCACACCGGACGGTCTCACGCCACCCCCAGGCGTCTCTCCTTCGACTGTTTCACGTGAAACATCAACCTCGCCGCCACTCACGACAAAGAGACTAACCGAACCCACCGACACAATCTGTGTGCCGACCGCCCGCGCGCCCTCTGCCCACACCAACGCCCCCGCCCACCTCGGCCGAGCGCGCGCCCGTCTCCTGACGCAACCACGCGACCCACCGCCCCAGCAAGCCTCACCCGAGGTCACCAGTTCCCATTCCGAACCGAGATCACACGGGCCGGCGTCGCCAAGACCGAGCCACCACAGGCCAACAGCTCGGCCCCGACCGGCGGCCAACCAGGATCGCCCACCGCCGCTGCCAGCTCCTGCGCCGCCCGCGCTCCCTTGATCGCGAGCAACACGCCGCCGGGCGCAAGCAACGGCATCACCCAGCCAACAAGCCGGACCAGAGGGGCCACCGCCCGCGCCGTCGCCCACCTGGCCCGACCCACCGCCCGCCGCACCTCCGGATCCTCCGCGCGGCCCCGAACCACCCGCACCGCCTCGCCCAATCCGAGCTCGGCCACGGCCTGCTCCAAGAACTCCACCCGTCGCTGCATCGGCTCCACCAAATCCATCCGCAGATCCGGTCGCGCGCAAGCGAGCACAATTCCCGGGAGCCCCGCCCCGGAGCCCACGTCCACGACGCGGACCCCACGCGGCAGCAGCTCACCCACCACCGCGCAGTTCATCAGGTGCCGCTCCCACAGCCGAGGCGCCTCGCGCGGCCCCACCAGACCACGCTGCACCCCAACCGTCGCCAGCAACTGGCCGTACCGAGCGATCAGCTCGAACCGCGCGCCGAACAACTCCCGCGCCGCCTCTTGCGCCGCCAACTCCCCTGCGCCCGGTCCCTCGCCCCAGGCGCTCATCGCGCCCCCGGCGAACTGCCCGGCACCACCGGCCCGCGCCCCGCCGGCCGGTGCCGACGAACCGCTACGATCCGTCCACCGCCGGCCACACCACCACCCGGCGCGCCGGCCCCTCGCCCTCTGACTCGCTGCGCACCCCGTCGATCGCCGCGACCGCGTCATGCACCACCTTGCGCTCGAACGGGTTCATCGGCTCAAGGCGGACCGGCGCGCCGTCCGCCACCACCCGCGCCGCGCTCGCCCGGGCCAGTTTCGTCAGCTCCCCGCGCCGCGCCTTGCGATAGCCACTGATGTCCAGCATCAGCCGACTGCGCACCCCGGTCTTCTGCGCCACCGCGAGCCGGGTCAGCTCCTGCAGCGCGTCCAGCGTCTCCCCCCGCGCGCCGACCAGCGATTTGAGGTTGTTCCCCACGATCGCCACCACGGCGCGCCCGTTCTCCACATCCAAGTCGATGTCGCCGTCATAGTCGATGACGTCCAGCAACCGCTCCAGGTAGTCCGCGGCGATGTCGCCCTCCGCCACCAGCAGGTCGCCCTCATCGCCCTCCGTCGCCGCCTCGACGGTCGCCTCGCGCGGATCGTCCAGCACCTCAACCCCGGGGTCAAGTTCCGCTTGTGTCATAGCAGGTGTGTCCTTTCAAAGCAGTCTCTGCGCGCTCTCCCGGAGTCCCGATGGCCCGCCACCGGTGTCACGCCCGTTCAGCGCCGCTTCTTCGCCTGGTTGGGTCGTCGCTGGCCAGGTCGGTTCCCGCTCGCCGGACGGTTCGGCCGCTGGCCCGGCTTGGGCGCCGCCGCCTTCCCTGATCCCGCGCCACCGCCCGACCCACCACCGTCCGCTCCGCCGTCTCCGGACGCGCCGCCCGTCGAGCCGCCGCGGCCGCCGCCGGCCGCGCTGCCGCCAGACCCACTCCGGCCGCGCCGCGAGCCACCCTCGCTCGGCCGCTCGCCCGCCGCTTCCGCCTCGGCCGCCGCCTTCGCCGCCCCGTCGGTCCCGTCATGGCTCGGCTCCGAGCCCTCGCTCGCCGCCTCCGCGCCGCTCGCTGGCCCCGCGGGGCGCCGCGCCGTGTTGCGAACTGGCTTCTGTCCCGGGCGCGGCGCGAGCGTGCGGCCCACGCTGCCGACCTCGACCACCGGCGCTTCCGCCGGCGGGTGGAACTTGTTGATGTACAGCTGCTGCAGCATCGTCCAGGTGTTGCTGGCGAACCAGTAGATCAGCACGCCCAGCGGGAAGAACAGTCCCGAACCAAGCGTCATCACCGGGATCACCCAAAGCATCAGCCGCTGCATCATCGCGGCCTGGCCCTCGGGGATCGTGGTCTGCGCGGCTCGCACCAGCAGCTGGGTGCTGAACGTCGCGCCCGCGCTGAACACGACCAGCACCAAGATCACAATCCGGGTCGAGGTGACGTTCCCGCCCAGCGAGTGCAACATGTCCGTCGAGTCGCGCAGCGCGCCGGCCAGCGGCGAGCCGAACAGTCGCGCTCGCGCCGCGCTGGCGGTCTGGCTGGCGCTGAAGGTGTACAAGGTGAGGCTGCGGCTCTCGCCGGCGGTGAGCGCTTGACCGCCGGTGTACTTGGTCGCCGCGTTCACCGAGTTCGCCAGGTGCCGCAACACGTGGAACAACCCGATGAAGATCGGCCACTGCAACAACAGCGGCAGGCAGCCGGCCAGCGGGTTGAAGCCCTCTTCCTGCTGCAGCTTCATCATCTCGCGCTGCATCGCCGCGCGGTCGTTCTTGTACTTGTTGCGGATCTCCTGCAGCTTCGGCTGCACCGCGGTCATCTTGCGCTGATACTTGACCTGCTTGACGAACAGCCGGAACAGCAGCAGCCGCGCGGTGATGACCAGGAAGATGATCGACAGCGCCCAGTTCAGCCCGCTGTCCTGCTTCAGCCCGACAAACGTGAAGAACTGGTGCCAACGCAACAGCACCCAGGAAACCGCGACATACAAGAAGTCGAGCACGTACAGCCTTCCTAATCGGCCCGTCGATCCGGGCGCTCACGCCCGACGCCGCGCGCGTGGGATCCGCGCGCGCCGTCCGCGGCCAACGGCACCGGGTCGAAGCCCCCCCGGTGCCAGGGATGGCAGCGGGACAACCGGCGAAGCGCCAACCAAAATCCGCGGCCGAATCCGAACCGGATGATCGCCTCAGCGGCGTACGCGCTGCACGACGGGGTGTACCGGCACGTCGCCGGCCGCCACGAGCTCACCCACACCTGCCAACCGCGAATCACCGCGAGCGCCACCCGCGCCGGCACACTGGACTCCCGCGCGACCACCAGGCGACCCACCCCGGCTCCTCGCGCACCGGCCGGCGCGCTCATCGGTCCGCCGACCCTGGCCGCGTCGGCGCGGTCCCACCTAGTCCGCGCCGCGGGGCCCGCGCCCCGCCGGTCTCCGGCCCGGCAACCCCGGTCGATCCGAGGCGCGCCAACGCCCCGGCCAGGCACGCGCCGAGGTCAGCCGACGTCGCGCCCCCAGCCTCCGGAAGCGCGCGCACCACCGTCGACGATCCAGCCGGCAGCTCGCCCAGCCGGGCCGCCATTTGCGCCCGTATCCGTC